>JBDTXF010000026.1:0-13553 GCA_040006355.1 Nocardioidaceae bacterium
AGCCCTTCGACCCGGTGCACAAGCGCACCGAGGCCGCCGTCACCGCCGCCGACGGAAGCACGTTCACGGTCAGCAAGGGCGCACCCCAGGTGATCCTCGCGCTCGCGGCCGACTCCACGACCGTCAGCGTGGCGATCAACGACGCGGTGGACGACTTCGCCTCCCGCGGCTTCCGGTCCCTCGGGGTGGCCCGCTCCGACGGAGACGACGGCGACTGGCACTTCCTCGGGGTGCTTCCGCTCTTCGACCCCCCTCGTGAGGACGCCGCCTCCACGATTGCCACTGCCAAGGCGATGGGCGTCACCGTCAAGATGGTGACCGGTGACGCGATCGCCATCGCCAAGGAGACCGCCGCCAAGGTCGGCCTCGGCGCGAACATCCTGGACGCGGCTGGTCTGGGAGACGTGAAGAAGAAGGAGACTCCGGCGGTCGCGGAGACCATCGAGACCGCTGACGGGTTCGCCCAGGTGTTCCCCGAGCACAAGTACCACATCGTCGACGTCCTGCAGCAGCGTGGCCACATCGTCGGAATGACCGGCGACGGCGTCAACGACGCCCCCGCCCTGAAGAAGGCCGACTGCGGCATCGCCGTCTCCGGGGCCACCGACGCCGCCCGCGCCGCCGCCGACATCGTGCTGCTCACCCCGGGCCTGTCGGTGATCATCGACGCGATCAAGGAAAGCCGCAAGATCTTCCAGCGGATGAACTCCTACGCCATGTACCGGATCGCGGAAACGCTGCGGGTGCTGCTGTTCATGACCGTCGCGATCCTGGTCTTCAACTTCTACCCCGTCACCGCGATCATGATCGTGATGCTGGCACTGCTCAACGACGGGGCGATCCTGTCCATCGCCTACGACAACGTCCACTACAAGATGAGGCCCGAAGCCTGGAACATGCGGCTCGTGCTGGGCATCTCCACCGTCTTGGGCGTGGTCGGCCCGATCGCCGCATTCGGCCTGTTCTATCTCGGCGACCGCGTCTTCGACCTCGGCCACCCACGCTTGCAGACCATGATGTACCTGATGCTGTCCGTCGCGGGACACCTGACCATCTTCCTCACCCGCACCCGCGGACCGTTCTGGTCGATCCGCCCTGCCCGAATCCTGCTCTTCGCCGTCCTGGGCACCCAGGCCATCGCCACGCTCATCGCCGTCTACGGACTCTTCATGCACCCCCTAGGCTGGGGCTGGGCCGCGTTCGTCTGGGGCTACGCCATCCTCTGGGCCCTGGCTAGCGACCGCATCAAGCTCCTCGCCTACCGCGTCCTCGACCGCCGGGTCCCAGACCTCCAGGAGGGGTGAGAGGGCGGGGCCGTCAGACGGGTGCCGACTTCGCACCCTAGCGACATGGCCTTGGAACATTGTTGCGCACAAGCAAACGTTGCACGATAGAGTCTCCATGAGGTGGGCGCCCCTCACGGGGGCGGGGCGCCCACCTTCTCCTCGCGGCCGCCACTGCGCGGAGCGCGTATCCTGCGGCTTGTGACTCCTCGTCGGCAGCCCACGTCGCGCGTCCGCGTCGAGATGGAACCTCTGATGGTGGCCACCCGCACCATCAATGCGGTGATCGTCAAGTCGCTGGCGGCGGTCGATGACACTGCCACCGTGTCCCAGCTGCGGGTGATGGTCCTGCTGACGAAGGTCGGCAGTGCCAGTCTCTCCGAGGTCGCCGACGACCTGGGGGTGAATCCCTCGAACGCCAGCCGGACCTGTGACCAGCTGGTCAGACGCACGCTGCTGGTCCGCGACGAGGATCCGGCCGACCGCCGTCGACTCTCACTGACGTTGTCGGCGTCGGGGCGGCGTCTGGTCGACAAGGTGATGAAGAAGCGTCTTTCGCTGCTCGAGGAGGTGGTGGGCTCGATGTCGGTCAACGACCAGGAGACGCTCATGGTGGCCCTGGAGTCCTTCAACGTCGCCGCCGAGTCGACGGGGGTGCCGGTCGCGGTCGGGCCGGAGCCTGCCCGCCGTCTGGGACGATGGGTGGAATAGCCAGTCGCCGGTCGCCCGGCGGGTCTTGCTCCTGCGGATGCAACCAAACGCTGCCCTGCGGCATCTCTCTCTCTGACAGCGGCACCATGCCGCCGACGAGCTCGACACGAGGGAGAACATCCATGAAGAGCCTGCCCCGCACCCTTGCCGTCACGGCAGCCCTGATCTCAACCTCGATGATCTCGAGCGCGCTGCTCGGATCCGAGGGCATCGCTTCGGCTTCACCTGCCGTGTCGAGGGCCATGACGTCGACCTCACTGCTCCAGCTGGAGGAGATTCGCGGAGCCGGCTTGTCGGTGGACTCGGCCCAGCTGGACGTCACCGGCAACGCGCTGTTGGGCGACGCCGGCCGCTTCGACGAGGGCTGCCTGGGTGAGAAGTCGATGCGGAACATCACGTCCTCCAAGCCCTACCCGGCTCCAGGCGAGGCTCGGGCCTACTTCGACGGGACCTGGACGAGCACCGTGGACAAGGACGTGTGGCTGCGTGAGGCCATCGCGGAGGGCAAGGACCGTCGGCACACCGACCGCTACGTGAAGATCCTGCGGAGCGAGATCGCGTCGGTCCGTTCCTGTGAGCAGGACCCGGCTCAGGGTGACTACTACGGCCGCGGCCGCACGGTGACGTCCGGCTCGGCCACTGCGGTCCTGTTCCTGGACTACACCAGTGACGGCAGGTCCGACGGTGGCGGCGTCGCGATCATCCGTGACGGGAACCGCTTCGGCCTGGTGGACCTGCTCGCCGGCCGCGGCAAGCCTGGTGCGACGCTGCGTCGGGTCGCAGTGGCGTCCGCTGCAGCGCTGCGCTGATCGTCCGGCCGGGATGCGATCCTGGAGATGAACGAATGGTCCGGATGTGACCTCCGGGTGGTCTCGGAGCGTCAGAGGGGGAGACCAACGAAAGAGACCGCCGTGGACCAGCGTTCGACCTGGGACTTCGAGGAGTTCGCGCTCGCCCGTTCCGGCGCGCTCTACCGCCAGGCGTGGGCGCTGTGCGGCGACCGGCACCGCGCCGAGGACCTCGTCCAGGAGACCCTCGCGAAGGTCTTCGTGAAGTGGCACGGGATCGACACGCCGTACGCCTATGCCCAGCGCACGCTCATGCGGACCTACCTCAGCGGGCGTCGCCGCCGTAGCAGCACCGAGCAGCCCTGGGCCGAGGTCCCGGACGACGTGAAGACCTGGGACCCCACCGCCCTCAGCGACCTTCGGCTGAGCCTGCAGGACGCTCTGTCCGAGCTGACACCGCTGGATCGTGCCGTGCTGGTGCTGCGCCACCTCGAGGACCTGTCGGTGGCCCAGACCGCTGAACGCCTGGGGCTCTCCCAGGGTGCGGTGAAGAACCGCAATCTGCGTGCCCTGAACCGGGTGCGGGACAGGAGCCTGCGTTGAACGAACAGGAGATGGCCTCCTTGCTGCACCGCGCCACGCGGGACCTGGCCCCCGACGTGGAGGCCCTGGTGGCCGGCGGCCTCCGTCGCGGACAGGTTCGCCGACGTCGCCGGCGGATCGCAGCGACGGCGGTCACGGTGGCCACCAGCATGGCCGCGGTGCTCGCCGTCATCGTCGCCAGCTCGCAGCTGCTCGGACCGGGTGGTGTCCCGGACCGGGCCGACGACCCCGCCGACTCGGCACCTACGGCCGCCGTCAGCCCCTCCCCCACCACCAGCGCGTCGACGCCCGCCCGGCCCGCTGGACGGATCCAGGCCAGGCTCGCGGTCACCACCGAGCAGGTGCCCACGACGTTCGCCTCGCTCGAGCCCGGTCAGGTGGGTGTGCCTTCCGCGGACTCAGGACCCGACGCCGCGCCCGTCGTCGACTTCACCTGGAACCACTTCGGCATCCGCGTCGGCATCACGCCCGACGACTACGCGACCGGCCACTCGGTGCCGGACCCCGTTCGCCGCTGTGCCGAGCAGTCCGGAGGGGCCCCGTGCCGACCGGGGCCCGACGGCACGGCGATCAGCACGTCGAGCTCCACCAGCCCCGCGGTGGACGGCGGGACGGTCATGCGCTCGGTCTGGGTCTTCCGCCCCGATGGCTGGGACGTCCTGGTGGCGGCGTACAACGGGCCGAGCAGACAGGGCCCGGTGACCGCGGACAAGCCACCTCTCACCCTGCGGGAGCTGGAGCATGTCGCCACGAGCGACGTCTGGTTCCGCTGAGCGAGGATGCCAGGTTCGGTGAACGACGCCCCGGACAGGGAGGTCAGGGCTGCCACGGGTCGACGCCCTAGGCTCGTGGCATGAGCGATCAGACGATGGCGGGCCGCACGGTCCTGGTGACCGGAGCAAGCGACGGGATCGGGGCCGAGACCGCCAAGGTGCTGGCTGCCAGGGGGGCGACGGTCCACGTGACCGGGCGGTCAGCCGACAAGCTCCGGCCCGTCGCCGAGGCAGTCGGCACCGAAGCGCTCGTTGCGGACTTCTCCCGGCTCGACGACGTCCGCCGCCTCGCCGAGCAGGTCGGCGAGCGCGTCGACCGGCTCGACCTCCTGATGAACAACGCCGGTGGCACGTTCTCTGTCTCGAAGAGGACCCACGACGGCCACGAACCCAACTTCCAGGTCAACCACCTGGCCCCGTTCCTGCTCACCAACCTGCTCCGCCCCCGTCTCGCGGCAGCCGGGAGGTCGCTGGTCGTCAACACCTCAAGCATCGGCAACCTGGCGGGCAGGATAGTGCTCGACGATCTCGACTACGAGCACCGCCGGGCAATCGAGTTCCTTGCCTATGGCACCGGCAAGCTGATGAACATCGTCTTCACCCGCGGTATCGCCCGGCGGTGGTCCGAGGACGGCGTCGTCTCGGTCGCCGTGCACCCCGGCCCCGTGGGCAGCTCGTTCGGACGCGACTCGTGGCTCGTCGGGCTTCTCTACCGCTCGCCGTTGAAGGGCCTGGCCACCATCAGCGTCCCTGACGGCGCGGCGCCCCTGATCGCCCTCGCCGAGCGCGGCCCCGACCCCGCGATCGACGGGCGCTACTTCAGCCGGTTCAAGGTCGACGGACGCGAGAACAAGCAGGCACATGACCCGGCCGTCATCGAGGGTCTGTGGGAACGGTCAGAGACCCTGGTCGGACTCGCCTGAGGCACAGCGGTCTCCTCCGACCAGACAGCTCGGCCCTCATCCGGACCGCCGGAGCCTCGCTGCGTAGACGACGAGCGATGCCGCGACGAGGGCCGCGCCGACCCCACCGAGGGCGGGCACGGCGACGACGCCGAGCATCCAGGAGCCGAGCAGTGCACCACCGGCGATGCCGAGGTTGGTCGTGGCGTTGACCAGGGCGGTGGCCGCGTCCGTGGCGTCGCCCGCGGCCCGCAGCATCACCGTCTGCGTCAGCGTCGGCAACGCGCCGAACGCCACGCCCCACACCCCGACGACCGCGATGATGCCGATCGTCGAAGCAACGACCGCAGCGAGCACCAGGCTCACGCCCATCAGGACGATGTCGGCCACGAGCGCCTCGTCCGGACGACGGGAGACGACCAGGCCGGCGACCGCGAGCCCGATCAGCCCGCCGCAGCCGTAGCCGAACAGGACGGCACCGACATCGGTGCGGGCGATGCCGTCGTGCAGCAGCAGCGGGCTGATGTAGGTGAAGAGCGTGAAGTGCCCCAGCGCGAGCAGCGTGATCACGGTCGCCATCACCAGCACCGCCGGACGGCGGATGCCGGTCAGCACCGACGTCCCTGCGGACGCCTCCGCGGACGCCTGCGCGGGCAGCACCCGCACGACCGCCACGGCGAGGCCGCCCAGTGCCGCCGCGAGGACGACGAAAGCCCACCGCCACCCGAGCGCGGTGCCCAGCACCGTCCCGAGCGGGACCCCGAAGACGAGGGCCAGCGCATTGCCGATCATCACGATCGTGATCGCGCGTCCCGAGCGAGCCGGGTCGACGAGCGACACCGCCGCGGCGACGGCAACGGCGAAGAAGCCGGCGTGCGCGAGTCCGCCGATCGTCCGGGCGACGACTGCCACGGCGTAGTCGGGCGCGACCGCGAAGACGACGTTGCTGAGCGTGTAGGCGCCGAGAAGGACCGCGAGGACCGAGCGACGCGGCCACCGCTCGGCGACGGCCGCGATCGGCACGGACATGACGGCGACGAGGACGGCGTAGACCGACACGAGGACGCCCACGGCCGACGACGACACACCGAGCCCACGGCCGATCTCGGGCAGCAGGCCGACCGGCAGCATCTCGGTGCAGACCGCGAAGAACACGCACGCCGCGAGCAGCACGAGCGGCGCTCGCCGCGTGTCCGTCACCCGTCGATGCTCCCAGACCAGTCGGTCGACCGGGCATCGCGCACGACGCAACGCGTGGTCGACGGTCGCAGGAGCTGCGCACCGACAGCGAGCAACCAGACGGAGAAGACCATGATCCGGCCGCGTTCGGTGAGGCCCACGGCGCCGTCGGTCACGATGAGCACGCCGTCCCCGAGGCCCAGGAGGCCGGTGAGAACCGAGCACGTGATGCTCAGCCGACTGAACCAGGGGCGCGTCGTGGTCAGGGCGGTCCCGACGAGCAGCATGGCCCCCGCAGCAGCGAGGAACCCGAGCAGGCTCGAGATCGTGTGAGGTGCGATGACCTGCCGCACCAGGCCCGATGCTGTGTCTTGCTGGGCCCGGCAGAAGGCGTCGATCGACGGGACACAGGACATCGAGTTGGCGGCGTCCAACAGCGAGGCGAACCCAGCCAGGGCGAGCATCGCGCAACCGACGAGGCCGCCGTGCCGCCTGGCCACCAGATGAACGGCGACGATGAGAGCGACCACGACGAGCCCGGCCCCACTGAGCACGTCGGCCCATCGGAACACGTCCCGGTGCGGCTGCCCGACCGCCTCCAGCTCGCTGACGTAGCCTCGGCTGACCGGCAGGGGCGACCCCGCCCACGCCGACAGGACGAACGAGCTGTAGGCGACGGCGGTGCCGCCGCACACGAGGGCCGCGATCGACCGGGCCGGGTCGGGCAGCGCGAGTCGAGCCCGTCGCTCCCTGGCTCCCGGTGCTGTTCTCACGACGTCTGCTCCTCATCTTCGTCGTCCGTGGCGTCCGCCGAGCCGGTGCCCGGGTGGACCGGTCGCGACCGCGTACCCAGCAGGGTCCAGGCCATCAGGGTCACGCAGGTCATGGCGAACCCGAACCCGATGTCCTCGACGGGGGCGTGCACGATGCGCAGCCCCAGGATCGTCTCCGGGTCGTAGGTGACGATCTTCGCTCCGGTCAACGTCCCGTTCACGATGAGCTGGAAGCCCAAGATGATGGCGTAGCTGAGCCAGAACCCCCGGGCGAGGAGAAGCCGCGTGCGGAGGACCACGAGATCGAGGACCCCGGAGACCACGACGGCGATGACGGCCATCGTCGAGTAGGTCATGACGCACCGCGTGTGTCGGCCCGGGACCCCCGGCGTCGCAGGATGTGGTTCACGGTCTCGAAGGTGAGGACCATGCAGAACGGGACGACGATGAAGAAGAGCGCTTCCTCCACCGGCAGCCGCCCGGGCAGCAGCAGGCCGGTGGTCGTGTCGCGCGCGTAGCTCCACTGGCCGGCGTGGATCGCGTAGAGGTCCCACCCGGTGAACACGACGAAGGTAGCCAGCAGGGTGAGGCACAGTCGGGCAGGAGCCCCCAGGACCGATCGTCTGACGGCCACCGCCAGTGGCGCGACGCACACCAGACAGCCGAGCAGGATGCCGAGATAGCTGAGGTGCCTCACGCGACAGTCCCTCCGGCCGGCTCGTCCCGGGCCGCATCCACCGGTCGGAGCACCCGTGGTGCCTGGTGACGGTGCAGCTGCAGGGGGCCGGCCGGGGCGAGGGTGATGCCTGCGCGCAGCCCCGGATCGGCACCGGTGCGGGTCAGACGCGCATCTGCAAGCTGTCCCGCGACGGTGCGCAGGATGAGTCGCGCCAGCTGGGCACCCAGGCAGGTGCGCTCCCCCGCCGCGAACGGGATGAAGCCCCACGCGGGCAGCGGCTCGGCGAAGCGAGAGGGGCGGAAGGTCAGCGGGTCACTCCACAGGGTCGGGTCCCGGTGGGTCAGGTAGGGGCTGTACATGACCAGGGTGCCGGCGGGGATGCGGGTGTCCTCGAAGGTGACCGGCTCGGCGGTGACGCGGGTCCCGACCCATCCTGCGGGGTAGAGCCGCAGCGTCTCCTCGACGACCAGGGGGAGCAGGTCGCGGTCCACGGGGACCCGGTCGTCCGCCAGGTGCCACAGGAGCCACGCGAGGGTGTGGGCCGTGGTGTCGTAGGCGGCGGCCAGGGCCACCCGGGCCTCCTCCACGCCGTCGGGGAGGCCCTGGAACGCATGGGCGAGCGTGCTCGGCCGGGCCCGCTCCACGGCCTCGCCCAGCGCGCGGTCCATGCGCCGGAACAGGAGTGGGCGGCGGAGGAACGGTGCCGGAAGCCCGCGATCCAGGGGCGTGAGGAAGCGCCGGAGGAGCTCGGCGGGGAACGCCTGGTCGAAGAACAGCGCCAGAAGCAGGTTGCGGACCAGATCGCTGGACCAGGCGGCCGCGTCGAAGTCTCCCGTGGGGAGCTGGGCCCGGGTGACTGCCGCGATCCGCGGCTCGAGGTCGACGAGTGCGGTCCGGTGGAACGACGGGTTGAGAGCCATCCGACGTGAGCGGTGCTCGGGTGCGTCGGTCTGCACCACACCACCAGCCAGGTAGGGCGAGAGACCGCTCATGCTGCCGCGGCTGCGGAACGTCGCCAAGTCACCCAGGACGAGACGGTTCCAGGCAGGTGAGCAGCCCACGATCGCGCGGCGCCAGAGCCGCAGGGAGAACAACGGCCCGGACGCGGCGCCTTCGGTGAGCAGCGCGAGTGGGTCGGTCCCCCACCGTCCCAGGTGCCCGACCAAGGACTGGGCAGCCGGTGCCGGAAGGCTCATGCCCCACCGCCCGAGGTCGAGGGAGGCCCCGGGGTCGCGGCGTGTCTGTAGGAGCGGCCCTTCCACTGCTGGGTGTCGCGCAGGGCCAGTGCGAACACCGGGAGCGCAGCGAGCGGACTCAGCGGAGGGAGGATCGCCTGCCACCACTTCCGCCGCCCGGTCTTGGCCTCCACGGCCAGCCGTTCCGTCGCGGCCAGCAGGAGGGGCAGCGACCAGCGCGGCTGTCGCCAGCACAACAGCGCGGGAAGCGTGTAGGCGATGAGGTGCCAGACGGCGATCAGCACCAGACGTGCCCGGGATCCGCCGGTCACGGGCAACAGCCCGCGGGCGAAGGCCGTCACGCACTCGGAGTAGCCGGTGTACATGCGGGTCCGGACGACACTGCCCCCGAGGACCAGGCCGAGCTGCAGGCCGCTGCGTCGGGTCAGGCGGGCCAGGGCCACGTCCTCGACCAGCTCGTCGCGCACGATGTCGAAGCCGCCCAGGACCTCGTAGGCCAGGCGGTCGAACGCCATCACCGATCCGTTGGCGGTCGCAGCCGAGGGTGCCTCGAGCCGCAGCAGCGGGAACGGCAGGAAGCAGAGCAGCACGTCGTCGACCAGCGGCACGATGAGGTGTTCGCCGAGGGTCTCCGTCAGCTGTTGCGGGAACACCGAGAGGAGGTCCGCCTGCTGCCGTTCCATCTGTGCCAGCACCAGATCGACAGCCCCCGGTGCGAGCAGGATGTCGGCGTCACAGAACACCAGGATCTCCGAGCTCGCCTCCGCCGCCAGCTGGCTGCAGGCCCAGGTCTTGCCGGTCCACCCCGGTGGCGTCGGGGCTCCGGCGACGACCCGGGCGTGGGTGAGCGACGTCGAGAGTGCGCGGGCCAGCCCGCCCGTGTCGTCGGTCGAGCAGTCGTCGAGGAGGATCAGCTCGTCGACATCCTGGGCGAGGATGCCTGGAAGCGATCCTGCGAGCCGGTGCGCCTCGTCGCGCATCGGCACCAGGAGGGAGACCGAGCGGGAGCGCCGCGTCGACCTGTCCCGCGCTGCAGGCGGCGGGTCAGCGAGCACCGGGAAGGTGACCAGGTTGATGGTCAGGTTGGCGAGCTTGAGCACCAGGAACGCGACCACGCCTCGTCGGAGGACGTTCACCGGCGCAACCACCCGGACACGGTGGTGATGCGTTCGTCCCAGCTGCTCCGCCCGGGCACCACCAGGCTGAAACCGGGCAGTGGCTCCCTCGGATCACGCTCAGCGAGCTCGGCATCCAGCCGTTGCAGGCTGCCGGCCAGCGGCTCGCTCACCTCTCCGTGCGCGCTGACGCTGATGTCGACATAGGCCTCGGGCTTCTGCTGACCACGCAGCACCACACGGGTCGCGGCGATCGCCAGAGGTACGCCGCTGCGCCGCGCCAACCACGACGCACCGGGAGCCAACGGACCCAGGGGGCCGGACGGGCGAAGCTCCGACTCGGGAAAGACGATGACGGTGCGCCCTTCGTGCAGGGCCCTCAGCGCCGCCCGGGGCTGGTCCGCGGGAAGCGCCCCGAGGTCCCTCAGGAACGAGAACTGGCGGAGGTTGTCCGCGTCCATCACCAACGAGGGATGGTGACCTGCGTGGAGCAGCACGGCGTTGGCGACGAAGCCGTCCCACCAGCTGTGATGGTTCGCCGCCCACACAGCCCCACCGGACGGGGCCGCACCTCGCACCCACACACCGCGCAGACCACCTTTGAGCAGCTGCTCGAAGCAGAATCCGAAAGCGGCGGCGCGTTGACCACGCGACCCGACCTTCATCTCCGTCTGCACCGCCTCACGTCCGCGCCGTCCGGTCACGCCCTGCAGCATAGACGCGCGCCGCCAAGCCTCCGACCGTGGCGATCGGGCCGTCACCCTCCGTCGAACGGGCCGACGTCGCGGTGCGCACTCGCAGGTCTTTTCTGGGGGAACGGGTGTGTAATCAAGGTTCGCTCCGCCGTCCGCATGACCAGGCATCAGTGAGGAACCGACGCGCATGTCACGCGACCAACCGACGGGAACAGACGAGCTGATCGATCGGCAGACCGGCGACCGACCCGAGGCGTCGCACCTCAGGGTGGTGGCGACCCCCGCTCCCGGGTCCGGACTCGACGCGTCCGTCCGGCGTCGCGTGGACCTGAGGCTCGAGAGGTTCGTGGAAGCCAGGGCCGCGGAGCTGGTGGCGGTCAGTCCCCACCTGGCTCCCCTCGCCGCCGTGCTGCGCAGGTCCATGCGCGGCGGGAAGCGGCTGCGGGCGGCGTTCTGCTGGCAGGGGTGGCGTGGAGCGGGCGGTGCCGGCGACAGCGAGGCAGTGGTAGGTCTCGCCGCCGCGCTCGAGCTCTTCCACGTCGCTGCCCTGGTGCACGACGACGTCATGGACCGCAGCGCCATGCGCCGTGGCATACCGGCCGCGCACCAGGCGATGGCCGAGCAGCACCGGAAGGTCGGGCTGGTCGGCGACTCGGTCCGCCACGGCCACGAGGCCGCGATCCTGATGGGCGACCTCTGTCTGACCTGGTCCGACCAGCTGCTCACCGACAGCCTGGCCGACAGTCCCTTCCGCGACGCGGGGCACGCGGTCTTCGACCTGATGCGGACCCAGGTCATCGCCGGTCAGTATCTCGACCTGCTCGAGACGGCCCGTCCGGTGCACACCTCGGACCAGGAGAACGTGCGGGCGGTGCTGGTCTTCAAGAGCGCGAAGTACACCGTCGAGCACCCGCTCGTCATGGGTGGCGTGATGGCCGGTGCGTCGGACGACCTGCAGGAGTCCTACGCCGGCTTCGGGCTCCCCGTCGGGGAGGCCTTCCAGCTCCGGGACGACCTGCTCGGTGTCTTCGGCGACCCGGACCGCACCGGCAAGCCGGTCGACGACGACCTGCGCGAGGGCAAGCACACGCTTCTGATGTCCTTCGCCGCCGAGCGGGCCTCCGAGGCTCAGCAGCGGGTCCTGAACGAGCACCTGGGCTCACCGGGCCTCGACGCCACCGAGGCCGACGCGGTGCGCGAGGTCCTCGTGGCGACCGGCGCGCGGGCCAGGGTCGAGGACCGGATCGCGGAGCTGCAGCTGACGGCCCATCGCCGGCTGGAGCGCCTACGGCTCCTCGGTGTCCCCGCCGATGTGAGGGTGGCGCTCGGAACGCTCGCCGACCTCGCCGTACGACGGGATGCCTGATGCGCACCGTGAGTGGCCCGACCGACCATGTGGTGGTCGTCGGCGCCGGTCTGGCCGGGCTCTCAGCGGCGCTGCGTCTGGTCGGCGCCGGACGTCAGGTGACCGTCGTCGAGCAGGGCTCGGAGCCGGGCGGGCGCGCCGGGGTGCTGCGCCAGGAGGGCTACACCTTCGACACCGGCCCGACCGTGCTCACCATGCCCGACCTGATCGCCGACGCCCTCGACTGCGTCGACGAGCGGCTCGAGGACTGGCTCGACCTGCGACCCGTGGAGCCGGCCTACCGCGCGACGTACGCCGACGGGTCGAGCCTGGACCTGCACACCGACCCGGCCAGGATGGAGCAGGAGATCGCGGAGGTCATCGGCGCTCGCGACGCGGCCGGCTACCGGGACTTCGTGGCCTTCGTCTCGAAGATGTACCGCTGGGAGATGGCCGACTTCATCGACAAGAACATGGACGGCCCCTGGTCGGTGATGACCCCCAACCTGGCCCGCCTCGCCGCGGCCGGCGGGTTCCGCAAGCTCGCCCCGAAGGTGGCGCAGTACCTCCACGACCCGCGACTGCAGAAGGCCTTCAGCTTCCAGGCGATGTACGCCGGGCTGTCACCGCAGGCCGCGCTCGCGATCTACAGCGTGATCAGCTACATGGACTCGGTGGCCGGGGTCTGGTTCGCACAGGGTGGCATGCACGCGGTTCCGCAGGCACTGGCCGGGGCGGCCGAGAAGCACGGCGTGCGGTTCCGCTATGACACGCGGGTGGAGCGGGTCGAGCTCGTCGGTCGGCGCGCGGTCGCCGTGCACACCGCCGACGGCGAGCGGATCGCCGCCGACGCCGTGGTGCTCAACCCCGACCTGCCGGTGGCGTGGCGCGACCTGCTGGGGCGGGTGCCCCGCACGGTCCGCCGCCTCGACTACTCGCCGTCGTGCTTCCTGATGCTCACCGGCGGCGGACCGCTCGCCGCCGAGGAGGCCGAGAACAACGACGGGCCGCTGCACACGATCAACTTCGGCGAGTCGTGGGAGAACGTGTTCACCGAGCTGATCGACCAGCGACGGGTGATGAGCGACCCGTCGTTCCTGGTCACCCGGCCGACCCGCATGGATCCGGGCCTGGCACCCCCCGGACGGCAGACGCACTACGTGCTGTTCCCCACTCCCCACCTCGGGGCGGACATCGACTGGCGCAGCTTCGGGCCCGTCTACAGAGACCGTGTCGTGGAGACTCTCGAGCGCCGGGGCTATGCCGGGTTCGGTGGCGCCGTCGAGGTGGAGCACGTCGTCACCCCGTTGGACTGGGAGGCCCAGGGCATGGAGCGTGGCGCCCCCTTCGCCGCTGCGCACAGCTTCCTCCAGACCGGGCCGTTCCGGCCCCGCAACATCTGGGGCGACAATGTGGTCTTCGCTGGCTCCGGCACGACCCCCGGGGTGGGGGTGCCGATGGTGCTCATCTCGGGACGACTGGCGGCCGAGCGGATCACGGGACCCCAGCCG
>JBDTXF010000027.1:0-13398 GCA_040006355.1 Nocardioidaceae bacterium
CACCGTGCTCTGCGTGAACAACCTGTCCCGCTTCCCGCAGCCGGTCGAGCTCGACCTGCGTCGCTATGAGGGGGTGTCCCCGATCGAGCTGCTCGGCGGGGTCCGCTTCCCCGAGATCGGCGAGCTGCCCTACCTGCTGACGCTGGGCGCCTACGGCTTCTACTGGTTCCGGCTGCCGGCGCCCCAGCCGTCGTCCCCCGACGGGAGCCGCGCGTGATGGCCCCCCTGGGTGACGCGGCCGTCGCCGCGCTGCGGTCCTACGTCGAGGCAGCCCGCTGGTTCGGCGGCAAGGGCCGCGAGGTGAGCGCCCTCGGCGCACGCCGTGCCGCCGTCCTGGACGGGTCCGCCGACGGTGGCCCACGGGTCGGCATCGAGCTCGTCGACGTGCACTACGCCGACGCGGAGACCGAGACCTACCAGGTGCCGCTGTCCTACTACCCCGAGGAGCAGGAGCGCCTCGAGCACGCCTTCGTCGGGTCCTGGGAGGACGGCGAGCTCGGCACCGTGCACGCCTACGACGCCCTGCACGACCGCGAGGCGACCAGCCTCTGGCTCCGGGCCTTCGACCGCGCGGCCGCGAGCGAGGTCACGATCGGGGACCTCACGTTCTTCCGGCTGCCCGGCTACGACCTGGACCTCGACACGCGTTCCGCGCTGTTCTCCGGGGAGCAGAGCAACTCCTCGCTGATGTTCGGCGACGACAGCCTGATGAAGGTGTTCCGCAAGGTCACCTCCGGGCGCAACCCCGACATCGTGATCCATCGCGTGCTCACCGAGCAGGGCAGCGACCACGTCGCCGCCCTCTACGGCTGGGTGGACCTCGAGGTCGGCGAGGACGAGCCGGTCCAGCTGGCCATGCTGCAGCAGTTCCTGCGGACCGCGAGCGACGGGTGGGCGATCGCTCTGTCGAGCGTCCGCGACCTGTTCGCCGAGGGCGACCTGCGCGCGGACGAGGTCGGCGGCGACTTCGCCGGCGAGGCCGAGCGGCTGGGCCTGGCGACGGCCCAGGTGCACGACGTGCTGGCGGACCAGTTCCCCACCGAGGCCTGGGTCGGGGACGACCTCACCGCGCTGTCCACCTCGATGCTGGGTCGCCTCGACGCCGCGCTCCTCGTCGTACCCGAGCTGGCAGAGCACGCCGACGGCCTGCGTGCCGTCTTCAACGGGGTCGCCGACCTCGGTGCCGACGGGGAGACCGCGACGGCCCAGCGGGTGCACGGCGACTTCCACCTCGGGCAGACGCTGCGCACCGTCAAGGGCTGGAAGATCGTGGACTTCGAGGGCGAGCCGGCCAAGCCGCTCGCCGAGCGGGTCCGCCCGGACCTGGTCTGGCGGGACGTGGCCGGCATGCTGCGCTCGCTGGACTATGCCGCGCACGCCGTGATCGACGACTTCGCCGCCGACGAGGACACCCATCGGCAGATCTCGTTCCGGGCAGCCGAGTGGGCGGCTCGCAACCAGGCCGCCTTCGTGCGTGGCTACGTCGACAACAGCGGCCGGACCCCGGGCGCGGGTCTGTCCGCCCACCAGGACCTCGTGCTGAAGGCCTACATCGCCGACAAGGCCGTCTACGAGGCGGTCTACGAGGCCCGCAACCGCCCCACCTGGCTTTCGATCCCCCTCGCTGCCATTGCCCACATCACCCAGGTCGAGGCACTCGACACCACCCCCGACCCCGTTCCGGCTCTCGACCCGGACCAGGAGGCGAACCACGCATGAGCAAGGTCCTCCCGATCGACACCTCGATCCTCGAGCAGGTCGTCAACGGCGTGTACGGCGACCCGCACGGCGTGCTCGGCGCGCACGTCCACGACGGAGCTGTGACGGTCCGTGCGCTCCGCCCGCTCGCCGAGGCCGTGGTCGCGGTGCACGGCAGCACCCGGGTGCCGCTGGTCCACGAGCACGACGGCATCTGGGTCGGCGTCCTCGAGGTTTCCGACGTCCCCGACTACCGGCTCGAGGTGACCTATGCGGGCAGCTCACCGGTGGTCACCGACGACGCCTACCGCTATCTGCCCACCCTCGGCGACGTCGACCTGCACCTGATCAACGAGGGACGCCACGAGCGCCTCTGGGACGTCCTCGGGGCGCACGTGCACACCTACGACGCACCCACCGGACCGGTCACCGGCACCTCCTTCGCGGTGTGGGCCCCGAACGCGAAGGGCCTGCGGGTGAAGGGCGACTTCAACAGCTGGGACGGCCGCGAGCACCCGATGCGCGCCCTCGGCGTCTCCGGGGTGTGGGAGCTCTTCGTGCCCGCCGTCACCTCCGGCACCCGCTACAAGCTCGTCGTCCTCGGCGCCGACGGCCAGTGGCGCGAGAAGGCCGACCCGATGGCGTTCGCCACCGAGGTCCCGCCGGCCCAGTCCTCGGTGGTGTTCCAGTCCCGCTACACCTGGGGCGACGAGGAGTGGATGCAGGCCCGGTCGGCCGGCGGCGCCCACGAGAAGCCGATGTCGGTCTATGAGATGCACCTCGGCTCGTGGCGTCGCGGCAAGTCCTACGCCGAGCTCGCCGACGACCTGGTGCCCTACCTGATCGAGACCGGCTTCACCCATGTCGAGCTCATGCCGGTCATGGAGCACCCGTTCGGTGGGTCGTGGGGCTACCAGGTCACGTCGTACTTCGCGCCGACCTCCCGGTTCGGCGACCCCGACGGACTGCGGCACCTGATCGACAGGCTGCACCAGGCCGGCATCGGCGTCTTCGTCGACTGGGTTCCCGCCCACTTCCCCAAGGACGAGTTCGCGCTGGCCCGCTTCGACGGCACCCCGCTCTACGAGGACCCGAACCCCTCACGCGGCGAGCACCCGGACTGGGGCACCTACGTGTTCAACTTCGGCCGCAAGGAGGTCCGCAACTTCCTGGTCTCCAACGCGCTCTACTGGCTCGAGGAGTTCCACATGGACGGCCTCCGTGTGGACGCGGTCGCCTCGATGCTCTACCTCGACTACTCCCGCGAGGCCGGCGAGTGGACGCCCAACGTCTATGGCGGTCGCGAGAACCTCGAGGCGGTGGCGTTCCTGCAGGAGATGAACGCGACGGCGTACAAGCGGGTGCCGGGCGCGATCACGATCGCGGAGGAGTCCACGTCCTGGCCCGGGGTCACGCGCCCGACGCACCTCGGCGGGCTCGGCTTCGGCTTCAAGTGGAACATGGGCTGGATGCACGACAGCCTCGGCTACGTCCAGAACGACCCGGTCCACCGGCAGTACCACCACGGCCAGATGACGTTCTCGATGGTCTACGCCTTCTCCGAGAACTACGTGCTGCCGATCAGCCACGACGAGGTCGTGCACGGCAAGGGCTCGCTGCTGCGCAAGATGCCCGGCGACCGGTGGCAGCAGCTCGCGAACCTCCGCACGTTCTTGGCCTACATGTGGGCGCACCCCGGCAAGCAGCTGCTCTTCATGGGCTCGGAGTTCGGTCAGGAGTCGGAGTGGGCTGAGAGCCGAGAGCTGGACTGGTGGCTCCTCGACAACGCCGACCACCGTGGCGTGCAGTCACTGGTGCGGGACATGAACCAGGTCTACAAGGCCACCTCCGCGCTGTGGTCCCTGGACACCGACGGTGCCGGCTTCGACTGGATCGACGCGAACGACTCCAGCAACAACGTGTTCAGCTTCATCCGCAGGCCCAAGGACCCGGCGGACGGTCCGTTGGTGTGCGTCGCGAACTTCTCCGCGGTCCCTCACTACGACTACGTCCTGGGCCTCCCCCAGGCCGGCTCGTGGACCGAGGTGCTCAACACCGACGCCGAGTACTACGCCGGGTCGGGTGTGGGCAACCTGGGTGCCGTGCAGGCCGTCGACGGCTCCCAGCACGGCCAGCCCGCCTCCGCGTCGGTGACCGTGCCACCGCTGGCGACCCTGTGGCTCCGCCCGTCCTGATGGCCGACCAGCCCGAGCTGACCGACGGCGTGGTCGTCCTGCGGCCCCACGGCGCGGAGGCCGGGAGGCAGGTGTTCACCGTCAGCCACGACGGTCAGGACGTCGGTGCCGTCAGCGTCACCGAGCAGCCCGACCGGCGCGGGCGGCTGGCCTGGGAGCTGAGCCCCGGCTTCACCGGTCAGGGCTACGCGACGCGGGCCCTCGGGCTGGTCGTCGACCACGCTTTCCGGGGGATGGCGCTGGACAGGGTGGAGGCCCTGGTGGAGACCGACGACGAACGAGGCGTGCGGGTCGCCACCCGCTCGGGACTGCGCCGGGAGGGCGTGCTGCGCGGCCACCGCAGTGCTGAGGTTGGCCGCGAGGACCTGGTCGTGCTGGCGCGGCTGGCGACAGACCCGCCGACCGGCGACCCCCGGGGCAACCGGTCGCTGCTCAACTCGTTCCTGCCCCGCAAGCGGGCGATCGCGCAGATGCTGGTCCGCGACCCCGACGGCCGGGTCCTGCTCTGCCGGCTGACCTACAAGGACGACTGGGACCTGCCCGGCGGTGTGGTGGAGGTCAACGAGTCGCCGCAGGTGGCGGTCGCGCGCGAGGTCGAGGAGGAGCTCGGTCTCCTCGTGGCGGCCGGAGCCCTGCTGCTGACCGACTGGCTGCCGCCGTGGAGCGGCTGGGACGACGCGCTGTGCCTGGTGTTCGACGGCGGCGTCCGCGACGCCTCGGTGGTCGACCATGCGGTGCTGCAGGAGCGCGAGATCCGGTCCGCGCAGTTCTGCACCCGCGAGGAGGTGCGCGAGCACTGTGCGGACTTCACGGCCCGGCGCATCGAGTCCGCGCTGGTCGCGCTCGCCGGTCCAGGCGGCGCGGCGTACACCGAGTCAGGGCGTCGCTGAGTCCCACTCCAGGTCGAGCTCACCCAGCACCGAGGGCTCGGCGATCTGCTCGATCTCCGCGATCCTCCCGTCGACGACGGTGAACCCGAACACCGTCCAGGGCCGGCCTCCGGTGGCGCCCACGGCGGCCGCGAAGCCGTCCAGCAGCGCCGGTCGCGCACCTGCCGCCCGCTCCGCGAACGCCCCCGCGACAGCATCCGCCCCGACCGCCGGCGTGACAGATCCAGCAGCGACCGCCGCCGCGTCGGCGTGCATCGCCGCGTCCGGGTGCAGCAGCCAGACGAGCTCCTCGAGGTCACCGCTGCGGAACGCCGCCAGGAAGGCGTCGACGACCCGGCCGTGCACCACCCGGTCCGCCTCGAGCGTCACCTCCGGGGTGTGCACGCGACGCCGCGCCCGGCTCGCGAGCTGGCGGGCGGCTGTCGTGCTGCGGCCGAGGATCGCAGCGATCTCCTCGTCGGGCATCGCGAACAGGTCGTGCAGCACGAACGCCAGCCGCTCGGCCGGAGCGAGCGTCGCGAGCACGACGACCAGCTCCTGTCCTGCTGGGCCCGCTGGCACCGCGTCGTCCTCGCGGCGTGGGGTGCGAGCTCCCAGGACCTCCAGGCACACCCGCGCGACCACCGAGGTGAGCCGGCCCCCCACGTCGCCGCCTGCAGAGTCCTCCGAGCTCCGCAGCCGGAGCCAGGCCTCCTGGACCGCGTCGTCGGCCTCGCGGGACGAGCCGAGCATCCGGCAGGCTGCCGCGACCAGGCCGGCGCCGTGCTCGACGAGCAGGTCGTCGTCCTCCACCTCTCGCCTCCTCGCGTCGTGGTGCAGTGAGGAGCCTTTCATGCGGTCCGGCATGCAGGGCGTGGACTCCCCCGATGGGCGGACGGGTCCCCGGCTTGTGGCCGATGACCACACGTTTCTCGGCCCGAAACCTGCAGGGAGCGGCCACAAGCACAGACACCTTCCACCATCGGCCACCATCGGCCTTGCGTCGTACGCCGGCCGGGGACAGTCTGGCGGGGCCACCACCGAAAGGACCGTGACCGCATGCGCGTGCTGTTCTCGTCCACGTCTGACCACGGGCACGTGCTGCCGATGGTTCCGCTGGCGCGCGCGTTCGTCGCTGCCGGGCACGAGGTGCTGTGGGCCACCGGCGCCCACGCGCACCACCTGGTCGCCGGGGCTGGGGTGCGGACGGCACCCGCGGGCCTCACGGGCGCGGCACTCCGCGCCGCGAAGCAGGCGCTCGGCGCCACCGCGTCCACGCTCGCCCCCCAGGATCGCGCCGCCTTCATGTTCCCCCACATGTTCGGCGCGACGTTCGCCCCCGCGATGCTCGAGGACCTGCTGGCGATCGCCGAGCAGTGGCGGCCGGACCTCCTGGTCCACGAGCAGGCCGAGCTCGCGTCGCCGATCGTGGGCGCGGTCCTGGGAAGGCCCAGCGTCACGCACTCCTACGGCGGGGCGATCCCGCCGGAGTCGGTGGCCGAGGCCGGTGAGCTGCTGCGCGGCGAGTGGGAGAGGCACGCCCAGGAGCTGCCGGCGTACGCCGGGTGCTTCACCTCGGGCTACCTCGACATCTGCCCGCCCTCGGTGCAGACCGTCCCGACCGGGCACATCGAGCACGCCCAGCCGCTGCGGCCCCTGGCCGGGCCGCGCCACGAGGCGGCGGACCTCCCGGCCTACCTGGAGGACGACGGCCGGCCGCTGGTCTACCTCACCATGGGGACGGTCCATGCCCACACCGACGCCCTGCGCACCGCGGTGGGAGCGGTCTCGCAGCTGCCGGTGCGGCTCCTGGTCGCGCTCGGTCCGCACGGCGACCCCGCCGACCTGGGGAGGCAGCCGTCGCACGTGCACGTCGAGCCGTGGGTCGACCAGCCGCTCGTCCTGCAGCACTGTGCCGTGGTCGCCTCGCACGGCGGTTCGGGGACGTTCCTCGGTGCGCTCGCCCACGGCGTCCCGCAGCTGTGCCTGCCCCAGGCGGCCGACCAGTTCCGCAACGCGGCCGGCGGCGCGCGCGTCGGCGCGATCCTCGCGCTCGCCCCGGGCGACGCCACCGAGGAGGCGGTCGCTCTCGGGGTGGGTCGGCTGCTGGCCGAGGACGGGTTCGGTCAGGCCGCGCGGAGGGTCGCCGAGGAGATCGGTGCCATGCCGTCCCCGGACGAGGTGGTCGCGAGCCTCAGAACAGCGCCGACGCGAGCTGCTGACGCCCCTTGAGCACCCGTGGGTCGTCGTTGCCGACGGCCGCGAAGAGCCCGAGCAGGTGCGTGCGTGCCTGGTCGCGCTCCGCGCCCGCCGTACGACGCACGAGGTCGACGATCCTCCGGAAGGCGTCGTCGACATGGCCACCCATCAGGTCGAGGTCGGCCACCAGCGTCTGGGCCTCCACGTCGTCCGGATGCTCCGCGGCGGCCGCACGCGCCGACGGGGCGTCGACGTCCTGGGTGCGCAGCAGCACCGAGGCCATCGCCAGCCCGCCGGCCGCCTCGGCGTCCGCGGGGTTGGCGTCCACCAGCTTCTGGTACTCAGCGACGGCACCGGCGAGGTCGCCGGACAGCAGCGCGTCCTGAGCCGGGGCGTAGCGCGGGTCGACGTAGGCGGGGTCCTCGGCCGGAGCCGGCACGGCCCCCTGGGTCCGGGGCTGGTGGCGGCCGGTGACGCCCTGGGTGGCCATCTGCTGGAGGACCTGGGTGAGCAGGGTGCGCAGCTCCTCGAGCGGGGGCGCGTCCTGGAGCAGCGGCATCAGCCGGCCCTGGACGACCAGCGCCACCATCGGCACCGAGGGCACCTGCAGCGCCTGCGCCAGCTGGGGGGAGGCGTCCACGTCGACCTTGCCGACCAGGAACCGGCCCTCGAACTCGTCGGCGAGCACCTCGAGGTCTCCGGCCATCTGGGCGCTCGCCGGGGACTGGGTCGGTGAGTAGACGACCAGCACGATCGGCGCGTTCATCGATGCGTCGAGCTCAGCCTGGATGTTCTGCTCGTCGAGGACCACGCTGTAGGCACCCGCGTTTCCGGCCGGGGCGGTCGCGCCGGCCGGGCCTGCCGCCGGAGCGGGTGCGGCCGGGCGCTTGAGCGCGGACAGGTCGACGGCACCGGGTCGCGAGAAAGGCTGCTGGCTCATGTCCCCCATCCTCTCCGATTCCCGGCCGCCCGTCCCCACCGGGTCCACGTCGATGTGTACCTTGACGGCTACTTGAGCGAGTGGCTCCTCAGCGCATGGATGCAGCAGCCGCCCTCACCGACGAGCCCCGGCTGCCGCATCCTCGAGCGACTGGGCCCGTGAGGACCTCTCCGCAAGGTGACCTCGCGGCCGGCTTCCCGGTCAGGCGTCCGCGCGTCTCTCGACACCTCCGGGTGATCCGGGTGCTCCGGGAGGCCGACCGGGACGAGTGGTCCGGCCTGCGCGACCGCTATGTCGGTGAGCTCCCGGGCGTCACCACCGCCGTGGGCTAGAAGCGGGCCGGCTCGCGGTACTCGCCCCACTCGGCCCGCAGCGCGTCGCAGATCTCGCCGAGCGTCGCCTCGACGCGGCAGGCCTCGATCATCGCGGGGACCATGTTGCCGTCCGTGCGGGCCACCGCGACCAGCTCGGACAGTGCGGCCTCGACGACCTTCTCCTCACGGCCGTCCCTGCGAGCGGACAGCTCGCGCACCTGGTCCACCTCGACCTCGTGGGAGACCCGCAGGATCTCCAGCTGGTGGGTGACCGAGGGCTCGTGACAGTTGACGCCGACGATCTTCTTCTCGCCCTTCTCCAGCGCCTTCTGGTAGACGAAGGCCGCCTCGGCGATCTCGGAGGTGAACCAGCCCTCCTCGATGCCGCGGAGGACACCCTTGGTCATCGGCCACGCGCTCGCGTTCCTGGCCCCGGCCGCGGTGCCCTCGGCGACCTGGGCAGCGAGGGCCCGATGGTCGGAGGCCGCACCGGCCCAGCCACCCAGGCTGAGGATCTTGTCGAAGATCGCGTAGGCCTCCGCCTCGATCCGGTCGGTCAGCGCCTCGACGTACCACGAGCCGCCGAGCGGGTCGGCGACGTTGACCACGCCGGTCTCCTCCATGATCACCTGCTGGGTGCGCAGTGCGATCTCGGCGGCCTGCTCCGAGGGCAGCGCGAGGGTCTCGTCGAGGGCGTTGGTGTGCAGGGAGCTGGTGCCGCCGAGCACCGCGGCGAGTGCCTCGATGCCGGTGCGGACCACGTTGTTGTAGGGCTGCTGCGCGGTCAGCGAGACCCCGGCGGTCTGGGTGTGGAAGCGCAGCCACTGCGCCTTCTCCGTCTTCGCGCCGTAGACGTCGCGCAGCCAGGTCGCCCAGATCCGGCGAGCCGCCCGGAACTTGGCGATCTCCTCGAAGAAGTCCAGGTGGCTGTCGAAGAAGAACGACAGGCCGGGCGCGAAGGCGTCCACGTCCATGCCGCGTGAGAGCCCCAGCTCGACGTAGGAGAACCCGTCGGCGAGCGTGAAGGCCAGCTCCTGTGCGGCCGTCGAGCCGGCCTCGCGGATGTGGTAGCCGGAGACCGAGATCGGCTTGTAGGCGGGGATCTCCGCGGCGCAGTACTCCATCAGGTCGCCGATCAGCCGCAGGTGCGGCTCGGGCGGGAAGAGCCACTCCTTCTGGGCGATGTACTCCTTGAAGATGTCGGTCTGCAAGGTGCCGTTGAGCACGCCGGTGTCGACGCCCTGGCGTTCGGCGGTGACCAGCATCATGGCGAAGACCGGCACGGCCGGGCCTGAGATGGTCATCGACGTGGTGACGTCGCCCAGCGGGATCTCGCTGAACAGCACGTCCAGGTCGGCGGCCGAGTCGATCGCGACGCCGCAGTGCCCCACCTCCCCGAGCGACATCGGGTCGTCGGAGTCACGGCCCATCAGCGTCGGCATGTCGAAGGCCACCGAGAGCCCACCGCCACCGCGGTTGAGGATCATCTTGTAGCGCTCGTTGGTCTGCTGGGCGTTGCCGAACCCGGCGAACTGCCGGATCGTCCAAGCCCGCCCGCGGTAGCCCGTCGCGTAGAGCCCGCGGGTGAAGGGGAACTCCCCGGGCCACTCCCCGTCCTCGGTCCCGTAGGCGGGCTCCACCTCCACCCCCGACAGCGTGGTGAAGTCGGCCTCACGGACGCGGGACCTCGCGTAGCGCTCCTGCCAGCGGTCGCGTGCGGTCTGGTCGGTCATGGGTGCCTCCAGCAGGTCGACGAGGACGTCGGACCTGCGATAGTAGGACGTCCAAGGATGTTAGCCGATCGGCTCAGAAGTCGCCCGCCGTGTGCCGCACGGGCCGCAGCAGCGCCGACAGCGAAAGCAGGTCGTCGGTCGGCACCTCCGCCAGGGCGAACTGCGCGGTCACCAGGTCGTGGGTGGCCGCCTCGACGACCGCGCGCCCGGCGTCGGTGATCTCGGCGAGCACGGTGCGGCCGTCCCGCGGGTGCCGACGGCGTACGACGTGCCCGGAGGACTCCAGCCGGTCGACGATCGAGGTGACGGAGGTCGGATGCACCTGCAGCCGCTCCCCCATCTTCCCCAGAGGCAGCGACCCGGCCCGGGAGAAGCTCAGCAGGACCAGCGCCTCGTAGCGCGCGAACGACAGGCCGTGCGGCTTGAGGATGTCGTCGAGCTCGGCCAGCACCAGCTGCTGAACGCGCATCAGGGAGGTGACCGCGTGCATCTGGTCGACGGCCCCCCAGCGCAACCCCCACTGCCGCGCCGCCTCGTCGATCGGGTCGAAGGCCAGCTTCTTGCGTGCTCCCGCGGACATGTCTGGACACTAGACCGCCGCGCGCCGTCGCACGTATCTGACGTGCGTGCCCGCACTCCTCATGGCTGTCCGGCACAGCCGCGCAGGGCTGGCCCACTCGAAGGAGAAGCCATGAAGAAGACGATGGGCTGCCTCACCGCGGCCGCCGCTCTCACCCTCGGAGTCCTGGTGGTGGCACCAGGTGCCGCGAGCGCCACCGTGCCCCCGCCGACCACAGTGACGTTCACCGGCGAGACCCCGGGCAACAAGCCGAACGGCTACCACACGCTGTCCGAGCCGCAGGTGCTGTTCTCCGCCACCGGCGGAGCGACCCTGCGGGTGCAGGACTTCGGCAACCAGAGCCACGGCCAGGCCATCGACGTGTTCCCGGACGACACCAACGCCCTCGAGATGCGGCTCACCGGCCCGACCACCTCGATCAGCATGGGCTTCGGCAACGACGACCCCAGCGTCGTGAACGCGACCGACCAGGCCCAGCTCACGCTGTACCGAGGGGCGACCCAGGTCGCCCAGGTCGAGGTCCCCGTGAACGCCAACGACATCATGGACCAGACGATCGGCTACTCGGCAGGCCGGCTCTTCAACCGAGCGGTGTTCCGCTACGTCGACGCCGCCGACGCCCCGAAGAACCTCCAGGAGGTCGTCGACGACGTGGCGATCGCACCGATCTGCACCATCGCAGGAGGCCCCGGCGGCAACGTCCTGCACGGCACACCGGGCAACGACGTGATCTGCGGTGACGCAGGCAACGACAACATCAACGGTCACGGCGGCAACGACCTGATCTACGGCGGACCGGGCAACGACCTGATCAACGGCGCCGGCGGCAACGACACCATCCTCGGCAGCACCGGTCGCGACCACGTCAACGGCAACTCGGGGTCGGACGACGTCCGCGGTGGTCCCAGCAGGGACGCGGTGTACGGCGGGCCCGGCAACGACGTGCTCAGGGGCGGAGGCTCACGCGACTTCTGCAACGGCGGGTCCGGTCACGACCACGGGGTCTCCTGCGAGGTCCGGCGTCGCATCCCCTGACCGACAGCACCGACCGCACGACCGACCACCGGGGAGCCGCTCAGGCTTCCCGGTGGTTCTTGCGCTGCCTGCGCAGCAGGGACATCTGCAGCCCCTGGATCGTCTGGTCCCGCCGGAGCGGGTCCGTCACGAAGCGGATGTCGCGCAGCCCCTGCTCCTGGGCGGCCGACTCGAAGGTGAAGTGCCCGTAGCGCAGCACCAGCCCGAGGGGCGGCTGCTCCACGGTGATGTCCAGGATCCGCGTCAGCGGAGTGCTGCCCTGCTTGCGCGAGATCAGGCCCGAGACGCGGAAGACCCGCAGGTCCGTGATCACGAAGACATCCATGTACTCAGACGCTGCCTTCCACGTGCCGTGCCCGAGCAGCGCGAGGGCGACCAGGAGCAGCAGCCAGCCGGTGTCGAGCCGGGAGAACAACCCCAGCCCCACCACGACGAACGCACCGGCCATCTCCAGGACCGGCACCGTGAAGACGACCCAGTGATGGTGCACCTCGTCGACGATGACCTCCTCGTCGTCGAGGGCGCGCAGCAGACGCTGGCGGACCCGGCGACGACGTACCTCGCTGAGCCCGTGCAGCCCCGGCAGGGACATCGGCTAGCCCGAGAAGAGAGCGGAGAGGAACTTGACGACCGCGTTGAAGGCGTTGCCCACCACGGCGACGGCACCTCGCACCACGTCCGCGGCGGCGGCCGGCTGGGTGAGCAGGTAGTAGACCGCGAAGGCGAGCACCACGACGCCCAGCATCTTCCTCATGGGCTATTGGTAGCAAAACCCGGCGGCCAGGTGGTGGAGGCGCGCCTACTCGGTGAACGACTCCAGCAGCGAGTCCGCTGCGGTGTAGGGGTCGGACGTGCCGGCCACGACCTCCCCCGCGAGGTCGTCGAGCTCGGTGCGGCCGTGCACGTCACCCCAGCGGCGGCGCAGCGAGGTGACCGCGATCGCCTCGATCTCGTCACGCGCGCGGCGCACCCGACGACGCTCGAGCTCGCCGGAGGCCGCCATCCAGGCCCGGTGCTCCTCGATGCTGTCGACCACCTCGTCGACCCCCTCGCCGGTCTGCGCGACGGTCTTGACGATGGGTGGACGCCACGAGTCCTCGCCGCCCGCGGCCAGCGCGATCATGGTGCGCAGGTCCCGCCGCACCTGGTCGGCGCCGTCGCGGTCGGCCTTGTTGACCACGAAAATATCGCCGATCTCGAGGATCCCGGCCTTGGCGGCCTGGATCCCGTCCCCCATGCCGGGGGCGGTCAGCACCAGCGTGGTGTCCGCGAGCCCGGCGATCTCGACCTCGCTCTGGCCGACCCCGACGGTCTCGATCAGGACGATGTCGCAGCCGGCGGCGTCGAGCACGCGCAGCGCCTGGGGGGTGGTCCAGGCCAGCCCCCCGAGGTGACCGCGCGAGGCCATCGACCTGATGTAGACCGACCGGTCGAGAGCGTGGTCCTGCATCCGCACCCGGTCACCGAGCAGCGCTCCCCCCGAGAACGGCGAGGACGGGTCGACCGCGAGCACGCCGACGCGCTTGTCGACGGCCCGGAGCGCCGCGACCAGCGCGTTGGTGGACGTCGACTTGCCCACGCCCGGAGGTCCGGTGATGCCCACGATCTGCGCGTGCCCGGCGTACGGCGCGAGGCCGGCCATCACCTCGCGCAGCAGCGGTGACTCGTCCTCGACGAGGGAGATCAGCCGGGCCACCGCACGTGCCTCGCCGGCGCGGGCGCGCTCGACCAGATCCGGGACAGAGGCGGCGGACCGCCGACCCCCGACCGAGGTCACGCCGGGACGTGCAGGATCAACGCGTCGCCCTGGCCACCGCCGCCACACAGCGCGGCGG
>JBDTXF010000028.1:0-13355 GCA_040006355.1 Nocardioidaceae bacterium
GTTGCGATCGCCGAGATAGCGCAGCGACTACAGGCGATCAAGCAGGAGCACGGCGGGGAGAGGATCTTCTTCTACGGCGGTGGCGGGCAGGGCAACCACTTCGGCGGCATCCACGGGCGCGCCCTGCAGGCGGCGCTTGGGGCGCACTACACCTCCAACCCGCTGGCGCAGGAAAAGACCGGCGAGATGTGGGTCGACGGAAAGCTGTACGGCGGCCACACCCGTGGCGACGCCGAGCACGCCGAGGTGGTGCTGTTCCTCGGCAAGAACCCCTGGCAGTCCCACGGCTTCCCCAGGGCTCGACCGACGCTGCGCGAGATCGCCCGCGACCCCGAACGCGCCATGATCGTGATGGACCCCCGGCGCAGTGAGACGGCTGCAATGGCCGATCTGCACTTGCAGGTCCGCCCAGGCACCGATGCCTGGTGCCTCTCGGCGCTTCTCGGGATCATCGCGCAGGAGGGGCTGATGGATCAGACCTTCATCGACGAGCACACCAGCGAAGCCGAGCAGCTACTGGCCGTGGTCCGCGAGATCGACGTGGGAGCGTACGCCGAGCGCTGCGGTGTGGACGAGGACCTGCTTCGAACGGCGGCCCGCCGATTCGCCACGGCGAGCTCGGCCTGCACCTTCGAGGACCTCGGCGTGCAGCAATCCCCGCACAGCACCCTGGTGTCGTACCTGAACAAGCTCTTGTGGATCCTGACCGGCAACTTCGGCCGCCCCGGAACCATGCACCTACACTCCTCGTTCGCGCCCGTGGCCGGCGCGCAGGGATCCGGCTCCGGACGCGGTCGCGTCACACCCGTCACCGGGTCCCGGATCATCGCCGGCCTAGTGCCGTGCAACTCGATCACCGAGGAGATCCTCACCGACCACCCGGACCGCTTCCGCGCCATGTGGATCGACAGCTCCAACCCCGCCCACTCCCTTGCTGACTCGGCTCGATTCCGCGAAGCCCTGGAGGCGCTGGAGCTGATCGTGGTGATCGACGTTGCGCTCACCGAGACCGGACGGCTGGCCGACTTTGTGCTACCCGCGGCAAGCCAGTTCGAGAAGCACGAGTGCACGTTCTTCAATGTGGAGTTCCCGCGCAACACCTTCCAGCTCCGACCCCCTGTTCTTGCACCGCTTGGCGAGACGTTGCCAGAGCCGGAGATCTACGGCCGCCTCATGCGAGCTCTCGGAGCGGTCGAGGACGACGTCCTGGCTCCACTGCGCGAAAGTGCCGCGCAAGGCCGTACCGAGTACCGCGACGCGTTTTTCGGGCTGATCGCCAGGCGTCCTGAACTGATCGGGCTGGCGCCGTACCTGGTGCAAGAGACGCTCGGTCCTGCGCTCCCCGAACAGCACCGCCCTGCAGCCGCTGTGTGGGGGCTGGCCCAGCTGTGTGCGATGACCCACCCGGAGTCCGTACGACGAGCCGGGCACGCCGATGGCGACGCACTGTTCGACGCGATCATGTCGACACCATCTGGGATCGTATTCACCGACGACTCATGGGAGGACGTGTGGAACTACGTACGCCGCGCCGACAAAAGGTTCACTCTCGCCATCCCCGAACTACTCGAGGAGCTAGCCGCCCTCGCTGATGAGACCGCCGAACCGCGCGACCCGGAGTACCCCTTCGTGCTTTCTGCCGGAGAGCGCCGCTCCTTCACCGCGAACACCATCTTCCGCGACCCCGAATGGCGTCGTCGCGACCGGCAGGGAGCGCTGCGAATCAGCACCGACGACGCCGCCCGCCTTGGGTTGGAGAGCGGTCAGCTCGCCCGTGTAGCGACTGTCCGGGGCAGTGCCATGGCGTCCGTTGAGGTCAGCGAGATGATGCAGCCGGGCCACATCTCCCTTCCCAATGGATACGGACTCTCCCGCCCCGGCGACGACGCCGTGGGCGTGGCGCCCAACGAGCTCACCTCGATCGACCGACGAGACCCGATCGCCGGCACCCCCTGGCACAAGAACGTCCCAGCCCGCGTCGAGCCCGTCTGACGCGGTCGCAAAGCCGTCCGCGTCAGATCCAATTCCCTCGGGCGCATGCCGCACGCACACGTCCGCACACACGCGCGCAGAAGCGGATCGGCCGCCGACGTGCTCCGCGCGGCCATCGCCAATCGGTGACGGGCTGCAACCGGCCCGATCTTCCGGACAACGGCGGCCCTTCGCCACAGAGGGAACCCCTACCGGCGACGTCGTCTGCTGCGATCTATACGCAGCGGATCAGGCCTGGTCCGGCGGGAGATAGGGTCGGCGGTTCACCGCGAGCTTCTGTACACCCAGATCGGTCAGCCAGACCTCGATCAGGTCGACGACGCCGCTCAGCGGTGAAAGGGCTCGACCGCTACCGAACAGGGGACGCTCGAGCAGCCGCTCGCGGAGCACCTGCTGCGCTCGCGCCACGCTCCGGGCGCTCACCCGCACGTGCCGTACGCGGCCGGCCGCGTCGCGGATGCGGGTCTCGGCGATCACCCGGTCCCCGCGGCGGCGTACGGCGATCGCCCCGTAGGCACCGACCGGGGTCCGGGGACGCGCCACTACCGGCTCCGCGCCGGGTGGCGCTGATCGTCGTCGCTCTCGAGTCGGGTCAGCCAGGCTTCGATCTCGCTGGCCCGGAACCGCAGCTCGCGCCCGACCCGGAACCCGCGGGGGCCTCGTCCCTGACTGCGCAGGTCGTAGATCGTCTGGGCGCTGACCTGGAGCTGGGCGCACAGCTCGGACAGGGACAGGACCCCGTCGACGAGCGAGAGCTGGGTGGGGTGGGTGGACGTGTCTCGGATCTTCTGGGACGTCATGAGGCTCAGGTGTCCGAGGACCCCCGGGACCCATCGAGGACGTCCGAGAAGCCGCGAGCGATCGCGGCTGTCGGTGCGCAATGCGCGGAGTAAACGCGGAGTGGCCATGCTGTCTCCCTCGTTCGGGATGACGGGCATCGGCCCTGACCAGCGAGTTTGGTGGAGCTGAGGGGATTCGAACCCCTGACCTTCTCATTGCGAACGAGACGCGCTACCAACTGCGCCACAGCCCCGGGGCGCCGTACGAACCGACGCGAGGGGAAAAGATACCACCCGGCCGGGCGGTGCTCCGCATCGCGGTCAGCCGCCGACGACGCGCCGTCCGCCCTCGGCGGAGCCGTCCTTCGAGGCCGCCCCCTCGGTGGCCCGGGCGGCGATCTCGGCGTCCTCCGGGGTCCGTCCGGAGGTCCAGGTGCCCGGCTCGCCGAGATCGATGGTCCGCACGGTGCGCTGCGCCTTCGGCTTGGTGACGTACGTCGGCAGGGTGACCGGCAGCGGGTCCCACAACGTGCCACCAGCGTCCACCTCGGAGGCGAGCGCGGCCTCCAGGTCCGCGACCGGGATGCCCATGGTGTCCTCGGCCTCGTCGACGTCGGCGATGCCCTCCTCGTCGACCCGGACCATCACGACCTCCTCGACCACGAGCTCCTGCTCAGGCTGGGCCGGGACCTCCTCACCGAGGGTCGCACGACGTGCGGTGGTCACCACGGTGCCGCGGGCACGCTCACGCCGGGCCTGGCTGCGGCAGAGCACCAGCCAGACCAGCGTCAGCCCTCCCGGGATGGCCACCGACCAGCGGGGGACGTAGAGGAGATAGGCCGCGACCGCAACCGCGACGTCGCACAGCAGCAGGAGCATCAGCACCCGGCGGCGACGACGAGCCGCCACGCGGGCCGCCGTACGACGACTCGCGGCGCGAGCACTCGACGCGGGAGCCTCGACGCTCTGGACTACCGCCTGCTCGACCGCGACGGCGGACCGGGCCGCGGGGGCCGGAGCGGGCGCGGGGCGTGGGGTGACCACCAGGCGGGAGCTGCGCGCGTCGACGGGCTCGCGGTGGGCGAGGACGCGCAGCGCGCCCGAGAAGCGGTCGATGGACCGGGTTCGCGCCACCTCGTCGTGCTGCTTGAGGGCCTTGGGGATCAGGAAGACCGCCCAGGCGATGGCGAGCACGACGAAGATGATTCCTGACAGGTCCACATGACGAACGATAAAAGCGTCGCGCGGTCCACGACGGCACGCGGGGCGGTGTGTCGCAGGTGAACTCCTGTGACCCGTGTTGTCTCTGGTGTTTCCGGCCGGTTCAACCGGGGTTCGCGTCCGTCAGCCTCTTCAGCAGGCCCCCTCGGCACTCCTCGGTGGTGATCGCGAAGAGCCGGTGGTCCCGCCAGGCGCCGTCGATGTGCAGGTAGCCGGGCGCATAGCCGACCTCGGTGAAGCCGAGCTTCTCCACGACCCGGAGGCTGGCGAGATTCTCTGGCCGGATGGCCACCTCGATGCGGTGCAGCCCGAGCTCGAGCAGGCAGTAGTCGACGACCAGCGCGACGGCCGTCGGGATCACGTTCTGCCCGGCATAGCGGCGGTCGACCCAGTAGCCGACCTGGCCCCAGCGCGCCGAGCCGCCGACGATGTTGGTCACCGTCAGCTGACCGGCGAAGACGTCGTCGACGGTCACCGCGTAGGCCAGGGCGCGGTGCTCGCGGGCCTGACGGCGCAGGTCGCGGACCAGGGCCCGAAAGCTGCGCGGTGCAGTGGTGTCACCGGGGGGGACGGTGGCCTCCCACGGACGCAGCCAGTCCGCGTTGCGGCGGCGTACCTCGTTCCAGGCGCGAGTGTCGCCGGTCGAGAGAGGACGCAGCCCGACCCGACCGTGGCTGAGCTCGACCTGCCAGGGCTGACCGCCGGCACGGCCGGCCACCCTGCTCAGTGGTCGCTCCCGGCGATCTGCTGGACGGCGTGCACCAGCAGCGGCCCGACCACCGCGAGCCCGTCCTTCACCCCGCCCCGCGACCCAGGCAGGTTGACGACCAGCGCCTGCCCCCGGACACCGGCCAGGCCCCTCGACAGCGCGGCCGTGGGGAGGCCCTTGCCGATGCCGTAGGCCCGGATCGCCTCGGCGATGCCCGGCACCTCACGGTCGAGCAGCGGCCTGGTGACCTCGGGGGTCAGGTCGGTGGGGGTCAGCCCGGTGCCACCGGTGGTGAGCACCGCCTGCGCCCCGGCGTCGACCGCGGCCCGGATCGCCTCGCCGACCGGCTCGCCGTCGGGTACGACGACCGGGCCGGTCACCTCGAAGCCGAGCTCGACGAGCGCCGCCGCGATCAGAGGTCCGGTGGTGTCCTCATAGACGCCTGCGGCCGCGCGGTTCGACGCGCACACCACGGTGGCCCTCACCGCTGGCCCCGCGACCAGTCGCCGCTGGTGCCGCCGGTCTTGGACTCGACCCGGACGTCGGTGATGACGCTGCCCTTGTCGACGGCCTTGACCATGTCGACCACGGTGAGCGCGGCCACCGACACCGCAGTCAGGGCCTCCATCTCGACGCCGGTGCGGTCGGTGGTGCGCACGGTCGCGGTGATCTCGACGGCGTCGTCGGCGACAACGAGGTCGACGGTGACCCCGGAGATGGAGAGCGGGTGGCACAGCGGCACCAGGTCCGGGGTGCGCTTGGCGGCCATGATGCCGGCGACACGGGCGACCCCGAGAGCGTCCCCCTTGGGCACCCCCTCCCCGCGGAGCAGGTCGACGACCACCTCCGAGACGAGCACCCTCCCCGAGGCGACCGCGACACGTCGCGACTCGTCCTTGCCGGACACGTCGACCATCCGTGCGGCGCCGGTCGCGTCGAGGTGGGTGAGACGCTGCTCGTCCATCCTCAGAAGTCCCGGTCCAGGACGAGGACCTGCACCCGGCTGCCGGTCTCGACAGCGGTCGTCTCGGCAGGCACCACGATCAGGGCGTCGGACTCCGCCAGATCGCCCATCAGGTGCGAGCCGTGGCCGCCCACGGGCACGACATGCGCGCCGCTGCCGTCGATGGAGAACTGGGCACGGACGTACTGCTCCCGCCCGGGAGCCGAGCGGAAGCCCTCCGAGCAGGTGGCTCGCACCACCGGCCGGCGGTAGGGCAGCCGGCCCATCATCCGGCGGATCGCCGGGACCACGAACACCTCGAACGAGACGTACGACGAGACGGGGTTGCCCGGCAGCGTGATGATCGGGGTGGCGTCCTCACCGACGAACCCGAAGCCCTGGGGCTTCCCCGGCTGCATCGCGACCTCGCCGAACGCGACGGTGCCGACCTCGGAGAGCACCTCCTTGACCACGTCGTAGGCGCCCTTGCTGACCCCGCCGCTGGTCACGACCAGGTCGGCGCGCACCAGCTGGTCGCTCAGCGCGTCGCGAAACTCGGCGGGGTCGTCGGAGACGATGCCGACGCGGTAGGCGATCGCACCCGTGGACCGCGCGGCGGCCGCCAGCATGTAGGAGTTGCCGTCGTAGATCGAGTCGTGGCCCAGCGTCGAGCCCGGCTCGCGGAGCTCCGCGCCGGTCGACATCACCACGATCCGCGGGCGCGGCCGCGAGCGGACCTGCGAGCGTCCGACCGAGGCGAGCAGCCCGAGCTGGCGGGGGCCGAGGATGCTGCCGTCCTCGAGCAGCACGTCCCCGGTGCGGACGTCCTCACCGGCGTGCCGCACATGCTCGTCGGGCTGCGGCGCGCGGGTGATCCGCACGCTGGCCCGGCCGCCGTCGGTCCACTCGATGGGCACGATGGCATCCGCGCCCTGCGGCACCGGCGCACCGGTCATGATCCGCACCGTCGTGCCCGGGCTCATCGCGAGCAGCGTGCTCTGACCGGCAGCCATCTCGCCGACCACCGGGAGGTGCACCGGGTGGTCCTCGGACGCCGTCGCGACGTCTGCACGGTAGACCGCGTAGCCGTCCATCGCCGAGTTGTCGAAGGAGGGCAGGTCCATCGGCGCGACGATGTCCTCGCAGACCGGGAGGCCGAGAGACTCCAGGAGCGGCTGGTCGTAGGGCTGGAGCGGCGCGAGGGCGGCGACGATGCGGTCGACGTGCTCGTCCACGGTGCTCAACCGGTGGGTCGGCATGCTGACGACAGGCGCCTCGGGTGGCTCGAACGACATGGTTCGAACCCTAGCCGCCGAGGGGACGGCTCAGCCCTGCCGGCCCAACCGCGCACCGGGCTCGACCCGCTCGGCCTAGCCGGTGTCCTCCAGCTCGGCGCGGCCGACGACCGTGACGTCCGTGCCGAACGTCCAGTCGCCGTGCACCTCCAGCCGCTCCGCGCCGCGCAGCGAGGGCACCCCGTCGGGGAACCGCTCGTCGAAGCGGTGCACGAGCTTGTAGAACCGCGGGTCGAGGTCCACGAAGGGCACCGACTCCAGGCCGTCCTGGAGCGCGAGGTGGTGGCTGTCGGTGAGGCGGTAGCAGTCCGATCGCAGCACCAGCAGGTCGTTGGTCGTCTTCACCGGCAGGAACCTGTCCCGGGTGACCTCGATCAGCTGCGCGCCGTCGAAGACCTCGATCGCCGCCCCCATCGCGGTCTCGATCTGGATCACCTCCGGGCTGTCGGGGTCGCCGGGGTCGACGGTCTTGGTGTTCTTGATCATCGCCAGCCCGAGGATCCCGTGGCGGCGGTCGAGCTCGTCGCGCACGGCCGCCAGGTCGAACCAGAGGTTGTTCGTCGAGGCGAACCGGTGGCGGGACAGGTCTGCGAGCGCCTCCTGGTCCTCCTCGAGCGTCTGGGCGGTCTCGCGCAGCACGATCCGCCCGTCCGACGTACGACGCGCGAAGTGGCCGCCCTTGCGGTCCGACGGCGTGCGGCGCACGGCCTCGATGGCGAACGGCGCCCCGGAGCGGGCGAACCACTCGGCGACCCGGGGGTCCGGGGTCGCGCCGAGGTTGTCGGAGTTGGACACGAAGGCCCGGGTGAGGCCGGCGTCGAGCAGCCTGTCGAGCAGGCCGCTGCCGCGCAGCGCCGTGTAGAGGTCGCCGTGGCCCGGGGGGCACCACTCGAGGTCCGGGTCGGCCACCCAGGTGACCGGCGCGAGGTCGTCGGCGCGGAGCTTGGGCTCCTTGTTCTGCAGGAAGTCCAGCGGCAGACCGCGCGCCGGGAGGTCGTAGCCCTCGAGCGCCGCCGTCGTGTCGGCGGAGGTGCGGAAGCTGTCCATGAACACCAGCGGCAGCGGCACGTCGTACTGCTCGCGGGCCGCCAGCACCTGCCGGGCGATGATGTCGAGGAAGGTCAGGCCGTCGCGCACCTCGAGCAGCGACTTGGCGGCCTCCAGGCCCATGGAGGTGCCGAGGCCGCCGTTGAGCTTGATCACCACGGTGCCGCCCAGTCCCTCGGTCGGCGTGGCGCCTTCGCCGAGGTCCACGTCCGCGAGCGCCGGCATGTCGATGGGCTCGATCGTGGACTCGGGGATCATCCCGGTCTCGCCGCTCTCCACCAGCCGGTAGTAGTGCTCGAAGACGTCGATCGCCACCGCGTCGACGCCCGCCTCGGTCATCTTGGTGCGGGCCTGCTGCAGTCCCTCGTCGCTCATGAGGGGAGGTTAGCGAGTGCGCGCGTGGCGTGGTTCGGTAGCGTCGTCGGTGTGGAGCCAGGAAGCGGGATCGACGGGCTGGACCCGGTGGCGGCGCGCAAGCTCGCGCTGCGCGACCAGATGGTCACCGCCCGTGGCCGGAGGTCACTCGTCGAGGTGTCCGAGTCGGCCCGCTCGATCGCCGGGCACCTGCTGGAGACTCCCGACGTACGCCGGGCGGCGACGGTCGCGGTCTACGTCTCGGTGGGCACCGAGCCCGGCACCGGCCCGCTGCTCGACCGGCTGCTCGCTCTGGGCAGACGGGTGATCGTGCCGGTCGTGCTCCCCGACCTCGACCTCGACTGGGCGGTGTACGACGGACCGGACACTCTCGATCGGCGGCGCGGCCTGCTCGAGCCCACCGGACGACGACTCGGGCTCGAGGCGGTGGCGACCGCCGACGTCGTGCTCACCCCGGGGCTCGCCGTCGACCGGACCGGCATGCGGTTGGGACGCGGCGGGGGCTGCTACGACCGCGCACTGGGCCGGGTCCCGGTCGGGACGTTCACCTGCACCCTGCTCTATGCCGACGAGGTGGTCGACGAGGTCCCGGCGGCCCCGCACGACCGACCCGTGACCGCGGTGGTCACCCCGTCGGGGGTCAGCAGCCTCCGCCCCCGCTGATCTGCCGGGGACCTCAGTCCCGGGCCGGCACCAGGGTCAGCGTGTCGCGGGTCGCAGCCGTGACCGATCGCTTCGAGAACGGCCAGTCCAGCGTCCGGCCGTCCGCCCACAGGTCGGTCTGGTCGACGTAGTGCCGGTCGAACGCGTGGCCCGAGGCGCCCGTCAGGTTGACCCAGGTCGAGGAGTCCAGGTCCGCGAGCGAGACGACCATCCGCATCGACGGAGCGGCGGTGACGTCATAGCTGTCGCTCGCGGCATCCCAGCGGGTGGCGTCCACGACCTCGGAGCCGCCACCGACCTGGTAGCCGCCGCGGTTGAACAGCCGGCGCACCAGGCCGTTGCTCGACTGCCCGAGCGTCTGGCTCTCGAGGTCGAGCTGGTGCTGGTGGCCCCAGGTCCAGTCGACCGCACGGCGCGCCTGTCGGCGCACCAGCTCGTCGCGGGCGTCCGCCATCGCCCGGGCGAGGATGTCGTCGCGGGTCTCGATGACGCCGTCGGTGTTCACGTCGTCCCACCACGGGCTTCGCGGCTGGGCGAGCAGCCTGCGCATCACCTCGAACCACCGACCGCCGCCGTCGGGCCACACCGACTCGTTGAGGTCGTCGTGGAAGGTCAGCGCGAGCGTGTTCCTCCAGACCGCGTTGAAGTACGCCGCCGCGGGTGAGTTCCTGCCCTGCCGGTAGTCCCAGCGCTGCAGCAGCCGCTGGCCGCCGGCGAGGTACTGCGAGGGCAGGAACACCTTGAGCAGGTAGGGCACGAACGTCGGTGCGAAGCCGTTGCGGGTGTCGAGCTGGATCTGGGACATGTCGGCCGGGCTAAGCTTGACCCTGGCCTGCAGGAGGTCCCGGATCCGCTGGCTGCGATAGCCGTAGGCCCACGAGTCGCCGAGGTAGTAGGGATATCCCTTGCCGATCACGGCCTGGTTCGCGGTCGCGACGAACCCGTCCGACGGGTTCAGCACGCTCGGCAGCGCGGCGTACGGCACATAGCTGCCTGTCCAGTCGTCGGCGGGCAGCCACCCCAGGGACGGGTAGTCGCCGGTGTTGCCGGACTTGCGGATCGGGATCCGGCCCGGGGCCTGGTAGCCGATGTTGCCGGCCCGGTCGGCGTAGACCATGTTCTGCGACGGCACCGCGAAGTCCTTCGCGGCGGCACGGAACTGCTGCCAGTCGGTCGACCGGTCGATCTCGAAGACCGCGTCGGCCGTGGTGCTGGGCTGCAGCGCGGTCCAGGCGATCGAGACCGCGTAGCCGTTGCCGCGCGCGGGCGGGTCCCCACCGGCGGGCGCGTTGGCGCCGACGGTGCTGAGCTCGGTGTCGACGTCGGAGAGCAGCGGGCCGTGCCGGGTGGCGCGGACGGTGAACCGGAACGGCTTCGAGCGGCCCAGCACCTTGATCTCCTCGTCGCGCAGCTGCAGCGGACGCCGGTGCCCGGCATAGACGTACGTCGAGCCGGTGACCTTCTCGAGGTAGAGGTCGAGCACGTCGGGGCCGAGGTTGGTGAAGCCCCAGGCGATCTGCTGGTTGTGCCCGATGACGACCCCGGGCAGGCCCGAGAACGTGAAGCCGCTGACGTCGAAGGGGCACTCCGCGCTGAGGTGGGTGCAGTGCAGACCCATCTGGTACCAGATGCCCGGCACCGACACCCCCAGGTGCGGGTCGTTGGCGAGGATCGGCTTGCCGGTGGTCGAGTGGTCGCCGTCGACGACCCACGCGTTCGACCCGATCCCGTCCGCGCTCCCGGACCCGCCGAGGGTGTGCGGCATCCCGTGCAGCGCCCGGTCGACCCTTGACAGGGCACGCACCTCGGCGGGTCCGAGGGCTGGCCGGGCGGGCTTGCGCGTGCCGCCGATGGTCGCGTCCTGTTCGAAGACCCGGTCCACGACCGCACCCTGGTCGACGATCGGCTGGTGGCGGCGGTAGGGGTAGTCCGGGAACAGCCCGGCGATCTCGGCCGGCGTTCGCGTCGCCGACATCAGGCCGCGCTGGATCTCGTCCTCCATGTTGCCGCGCAGGTCCCAGGCCATCGCCTTGAGCCAGGACACCGAGTCCGCCGGCGACCAGTCCTCGACCCGGTAGTCGAGCCCGGTCAGCCCGAGGAGGGTGTACTCCAGGGAGATCTGCGAGGGCGAGTGCTCGTGGAGGTAGGCGTTCACACCGTCGCTGTAGGCCTGCAGGTAGCTCTGCGTCGCCGGGCTCAGCCGGGAGAGCTCCTGCTCCGCGACCCGGCGCCAGCCCATCGTCCGGATCGTCTTGTCGACCTCGAGCGTCGTGCTGCCGAACATCTCCGAGAGCCGGCCGGCGGTGGTGTGCCTGCGCACGTCCATCTCGAAGAACCGGTCCTGGGCCTGGACGAAGCCCTGGGCGTAGAACAGGTCGTGGCTGGTGTCGGCGTAGACCTGCGGGATCCCCGAGGCGTCCCGCCGCACCGTCGCCTCGGCGCCGAGCCCCGGGACCGTGACCTCGCCCGACGTCTGCGGGAACGACTGGCGCACCACGACCACGACGACCACCAGGGCGGCGACCAGGGCCAGCACGACCAGCACCGCGACGTACGTCGACCAGCGGGCCCAGCGCGGCAAGGACCGGAAACCGCGCGCGGCGGGGGAGGGCGGGGCTGCGCTGTCGGACACGGCGGCCATTGTGCCCGCTCGCCGACGCCCGACCGTCCACACCGGGAAGTTTGCGAATTCGTCCGGCGTTGGGATACTTGGCAGTCGACGTCCTTGAGTGCCAATTCCGTCAGCCCGGGGCGTCGCGTGAGTCAACGGAGGACCAGTGCCCACCTACCAGTACGCCTGCACCCAGTGCGATCACGGCTTCGAGCAGTTCCAGAGCTTCAGCGACGACGCGCTGACCGTGTGCCCGCTGTGCCACGGGCGGCTCCGCAAGGTGTTCAACGCGGTAGGCGTGGTCTTCAAGGGGTCCGGCTTCTACCGCACCGACAACCGCGCCGGCAGTGACTCCGACGCCAAGCCGTCGGTGACGAGCGGCTCCGAGGGGTCCGGCTCCTCCGAGTCCTCCGGCTCCTCCGAGTCCTCCGGCTCCTCCGGCGGCTCGGGCGACTCGGGCGACTCGAAGCCGTCGTCCGGGGACTCCGCGGGCGCGAGCACCAGCGGTCGGACGAAGGACAAGCCGGCGTCGACGTCCGACGCGAGCGGCTCCACCAGCGCCGCCTGAGCGTCCTGCACAGGCTCTGCCTGTGGACGGCGGGCGACGTGCGGACCGAGGACTTCCTAGCCTTCGGGACATGAGTCGCCTGCCCCTCGCCGCACGTCGGCTGCGTCGTGCCGTCCTCGCCCGGCGCCGCCTGATCGCCGCACTCTGCGCCGCCGTCGCGGTGGCCACCGCCCTGCGGGCCAACGCAGCGCCGCCGTCACCTCGGGCCGAGGTGCTCACCGCCGCGCACGACCTCGCAGCGGGGGTGGTGGTCCGCGCCGAGGACCTGCGGCGGACCCCCTTCACCCCGGACAGCGTGCCGTCCGGCACCGTCTCGGCCGCCACCGCCGTCGGCCGCACGACGGCGGGACCGGTGCGCGCCGGGGAGCCGCTCACCGACGCCGGGCTGGTGACGGCGTCGCTGCTGGACGGCTACCCCGGGCTCGTCGCCGTCCCGGTGAGGATCGGGGACCCGGGCGCCGTCCGGCTGCTCAGGGTCGGCGACCACGTCGACGTGCTGGCCGCGGACCCCCAGCAGAAGTCCCCCGCCCAGGTGGTCGGCCGCGACGTCCCCGTGCTCGCGATCCCGCTCTCGCCCGGTGCCTCCGCAGGGCTGACCAACGGCGCGCTCGTGGTCCTGGGTCTCCCCGAGGCGTCCTCGCGGACGCTCGCGCAGGCCTCGGTGGCGGCGTTCCTCTCGGTGGTCATCATTCGATAGCCTTCTCGAGCGCCCAGCCCGTTCGCCTCTAAGGAGACCCCGTGCTCAAAGGCTTCAAGGACTTCATCATGCGCGGCAACCTCGTCGAGCTTGCCGTCGCGTTCATCATCGGCGGCGCCTTCGCCACCGTGGTCACCTCGTTCACTGCCGTGGTCCTGTCGCTCATCGCGAAGCTCACCGGCAGCAAGAACCCCGACATGACGTCCTTCAAGCCGGGCCAGATCCCGGTGGGTGCCTTCCTCACCGCGACGGTCGCGTTCCTGATCGTCGCGGCTGTCGTGTACTTCTTCGTGGTGACGCCCTACAACGCGCTCCAGGCTCGGATGTCCCAGGGCGAGGAGCCGGCCCCGCCGTCGCCGGACATCGCGCTGCTCACCGAGATCCGCGACCTGCTCGCCGGCCAGCCCGGGACGTCCAACGTGCGCGGCGGCGGCGGCCTCACCTGACCCGGCCCA
>JBDTXF010000029.1:0-13309 GCA_040006355.1 Nocardioidaceae bacterium
CGGTGGCGGTCGCCGAGGCGGCCGGCCCGGCGCCCGGGCTGGCCGCGCTCGACGGCATCGAGATCCCCGGCAGCCACCGGGTTGCCGCCGTGCGCGCGGAGCTGCTGTCGAGGTGCGGCCGCACCGCCGAGGCCGGGGCGGCGTACGACGACGCGATCTCGGCGTGCCGCAACGACGTCGAGCGGGCGCACCTGCTCGAGCGGCGGCAGGCCCTGCCTCGCGCGGGATGTCCATGAGAGCCAGCTCGGTCCGTCTCCGGGTGCTCGCAGAAGGACCGAGGCTTACCCGCTCGTCGTGTGGGTATGGGCAGGCCTCAGGTCGCATCGGGCAGCTGGCCCGAACAGACACGGCACCAGGAGCAGCCATGCAGATCGACAAGTCACAGATCATCGACCTCCTCAAGTCGCGAGGCGACGACAGCAAGGCACAGCAGGCGGACACCGAGCTCCCTGACAAGGTCGACACCGACAAGCACAAGGACCTGCTCGACAAGTTCGGCATCGACCTCGGCGAGCTGTCCAGCAAGATCCCCGGTCTCGGCAAGCTCGGTCTCTGACCGGCTCGAGGTCGGCCGGGGCGTGACGCTGCGGCTGATCGGCGCCGGCCTGCCCCGCACGGGGACGTCGTCGCTGCGCGACGGTCTCGGCCACGTGTTGGGCGCGCCGGTCTACCACATGAGCGAGGCTCTCGCCCGGCCCGAGCATGCCTCCACCTGGGTGGCGGCCATCGGTGGGCAGCCACCGGTGTGGGACGAGTTCCTGGCGGGCTACGCCGCCGGGGTCGACGCGCCGTTCTCCACCTGCTGGCGGGACCTGGCCGCGGCCTACCCGGATGCCCCGGTCCTGCTCTCCCACCGGCGAAGTGCCGAGGTGTGGCACCGCAGCATGGCCGCGACCGTCCTCGTCCGCACCCGCGCGATGCTGGCGAAGGACGACGGCGCCGACCCGATGGTGTCGCTGTTCCGAGTCATCTTCGACGGCGTCTTCACCGACCTGGACGACCCGGAGGACCTGAAGGCCGGCTACGACCGGCACCTCGAGCAGGTCCGTGCCGAGATCGACCCAGCGCGCCTGGTCGAGTGGCAGCCCGGTGACGGGTGGGAGCCGATCTGCCGGGCTCTGGACGCGCCGGTCCCGGACCGGCCCTTCCCCCACGTGAACAGCACCGCCGACTACGTGGCTCGTTCCGAGGCGCGCGCCCGGTCGACGGGGCGGTCAGCCACCAGGAAGACCTAGGGGCTCCGACGATGCCCGCCTCAGCCCAGCCAGTCGACGCGCTTGTTCTTCGACAGCGTGGCCCAGGCGGTCCAGGCGCGTTCCTCGATGGCTGCCTGGTCGTCGTCCTCGCGCGCATGGAGCACCCCGAACGTGAACGAGTCGTCCCCGTCTGCGACTGCTTCGTCGGCCAGCCTCCGAAGCTCCTGCTGCGCGATCACGCTGTCTTGGTGGTCACCCAGGACTGACTGCACTCTCGTGGCAGCCTTGACGAAACGCTCCGCCGCCGTGCCGTGCTGCGGCACCAGGGGCTCCGCGGCGTAGCGCACGCGCTTCGCCGCCTTGCGCACCTCGTGCAGACGATGAGCGCGGTCGTCACCCTCGGTCCCCTCCACCGCCTCGACTCGTCGCTCGAGTCGCTTCCAGTCGTGCCTGACCCGGTCGACGAGCACCGCGGGTGAACGCTCGTGTGCGTCCTCGGCCCATGCACGCTGGTCCATCAAAGCGTCCAGCCGGTCGAGCAGTGCGACATAGCGCTCGGACGTCATCGCCTGAACGCACCTGGTGTGCGCCCGGGCATACCGGTCCCGCAGCGTGCGGTCCACCCGAGCAGCGGCCGATCCAGTGACCACCGCGGCGTCCTCAGCGGCCAGCATCGCGGTCAGCCGCCCGCGCAGCACCTCGGCATCGCGAGCCGCACCGAGCAGACCGGCGATCCACGCCAGCTCCTCCCGGAGTGCGTCGGTGACCTCACGCCTCATCAGAGGACGGAAGGTCACCAGGGCACTGCGCAGACGTCGCGTCGCGACGCGCATCTCATGCACCGCGTCCGGAGCGTCAGCCCGCACCAGCGGGTCGTGCCGGCGCACCGATGCGACCTGCTCGCCAAGCCAGGCCCGAACCACCTCCTCGGGCGGCGCCGACCTCTCCCTGGGCAGGCAGACAACGGGGCTCTCGGGCACCCGGTCGCCGAGCGCCTGGGCCAGCTTCGACGCCGACTGTGCAGGGGACACCGCACACGTGGCGAACAGCTCGGCAGCCGCCCGAAGGAGGGACGGCCGACCGTCGACCAGCTCGACCTCCCACTCCCGCCACGACCGCGAGACAGGTGCGTCCTCGTCGTTCCACGCCACCGTCTCGACGCGGTCGTCCGCCACCTCGGCGAGGATCCGCCCCTGTTCGTCGAGCAGGCGGTAGGCCGTCCGACGCGTCGTGATCCTGGCGATCGGGGACAGCTCCGCACCGGCCAGGAGCAGGGCGAGGACCTCGCGCAGCCGCCGGGGGACGGTCCTCGTCGACCTGCCCAGAGGGGCATGCACCTCATACCTGCCATGGGCGGTCGGCAGCTTGAGGTGCCAGCCGGCGTCGTCACCACCGGTGCGTCGACGGAGCGTGGTGTGCGCGGCGGTCAACCTCAGCCCCGGGGTGTCGAAGTACGTCGCCACCAGGTGCTGCTCCATCGGAGCCGCCACCGACGCCACTCCGGGCAGGACCCCCAGATCAGGCAACCGCGCCTCGGCACCGACGGCGTACTTGTCCTCGATCTCCGTGTGGTTCGTCATGCCCCACGCCTACCCGCCGACGGCACTAGAGGTGAGCACCTCGCTGGTCCTCGACCTCGAAGAGGTCGTCGACCTCACGCTCCACCAGAACAGGGATGAACTCTCTGATCGGATGGCCGTCGTACTGATGATGCACCCCGTCGACAACGCTGCGGATCCTCTGGGGCTGCACTGTCGGGAAGCGGACCCGGGCCCGGTCGACCACCTCGTCGATGAAGCGAGTCTCGTCGGCCGTGATCTCCATCCACACAGTGCAGCACACGAGCTTTCCCCTGGACGCGCTTCCGCCGTTTCCGCGGTGGGGCCAACGTCTGGCCGACCCGGCTCGGGAGCCTGTGGTGGGCTCAGGCGATGTGCGTAGATTCCTGCGTGTGACTTCACGCATCGAGGACGCCCAGTCCGTGCAGGCCAAGATGGTCCACATCCGACGACAGCTGCACCAACATCCCGAGGTCGGTCTCGAGCTCGTGGACACCCACGACTATCTGCTGGGTTCGCTCCGCGCACTGGGCTTCGAGGTGGAGATGCACCCGTCGGCCGGCCTGACCGTGCGCGTCCCCGGGTTCGCTCCGGACGGGACGACCATCGTGCTGCGCGCGGACATGGATGCGCTGCCCGTCACCGAGTCGAGCGACGCGGACTTCGCCTCGGTGCGCGAGGGGGCGATGCACGCGTGCGGTCACGACCTGCACATGACGATGCTGCTGGGCGCCGCCGAGGTGATGACACGCAAGCCCCCTCGGCGCGATGTCGTGCTGGCCTTCCAGCCGGGCGAGGAGACCGACCGGGGGGCCCTGCGCACGCTGGGGCACCGCAACCTCGCCACGCTCACCGGGCCGGCGAATGCCTTCGCGCTGCACGTCCATGCGGTGCTCCCAGCGCACACGGTGAACTACCGCAGCGACACGTTCATGGCGTTCGGTGACTGGTTCCAGGTCGACTTCCACGGCGAGGGCGGGCACGCGAGCAGACCCGAGTCGGCGGGCAACCCGATCGAGGCGGCGTCGTGGTTCGTCCAGGACGTTCGCTCCCTGGCCGAGCAGCTCTCTCGCGACGAGCACGTCGTTGCGACCGTCACCGAGTGCCGCATGGGCAACACCGTCAACGTGATCCCCGCGGACGGCCGCCTGCGCGGGACGATCCGGACGCTGAGCGCCGATCGACGGGACCGACTGGTCGACGGCATGCGGACGATCGCCGTCCGGTCCGGCGAACGCGCTCGGGTGACAGCCAGCTTCCAGCTGCATGAGGGCTACCCGGCCGTGGTCAGCGACCGGTCCTACGTCAGCGGCATGGTGGCCGGGCTGGCGGGCACGGAGCTGGCGCCGCGCGTCCAGGAGATGGCAGCGCCGTCGATGGTAATCGAGGACTTCGCCTACTTCCTGCACCGCTGGCCGGGAACCATGGTCTACCTCGGCGCCCAGGTGCCGGGCCACTCCGCCTTCAACCACTCCTCCGAGGTGGTCTTCGACGAGGATGTGCTGGCCACCGGCGCGGCGCTTCTGCTGCTCGCCGCGGACGGCTGGTCGCTCTGAGGTCCGCCCTAGCGCTGGTCGAGAGGGTCGAGCGAGGAGGGCAGCTGCGCCCCGCGCACCGTCGTGCTGAGCCCGGCAACCCGGGTGGCCTGCTCCACGGCGTCGACCATCGTGACGCCGCGGGCGAGCTGGTCGGCCAGCACACCACAGAAGGCGTCACCGGCGCCGGTCGTGTCCAGGACCTCGACGACGGCGGCGGCGACGTGTGCCACGCGACGGCGCCCCTGGTCGCCGTAGACGGCTACGCCCTCACGACCCAGCGTGACGACGAGCGTTCCGGCGAAGGCGAGTCGGCGGGCGCACCGGTCCACGTCGTCCAAGGTGACGGGAAGGTCCGCTGCCACCAGCTGCGCCAGCTCCGGGCGGTTCGGCACCAGCACGTCGACCAGGGCCAGCAGCCCGTCGAGCTCGGCGCGGATCGAGGGCATCGGCGCCGGGTTGAGGATGAAGTGCTTCGCGGTGGACACCTCCGCGGCGGCGCGCACGCAGGACAGCGGCACCTCGAGCTGTGCCACGACGACATCCGGTCGGGCCAGCGTGACCTGGTGCCGGACCCAGCCCGGCTCGAGAGCCGCGTTCGCGCTGGGGTCCACGATGATGACGTTCTCGCCGTCATCGGCGACGAGCACCACCGCAGCCCCGGTCGGAGTGTCCGGGAGCACCTGCACGGCGGAGACGTCGATGCCGCGCGCCTGGAGGTCGCTCAGGCTGGCCCGCCCTTCCCGGTCGTCGCCCACGGCGGCAACCAGGGTCACCTCGCTGCCCTGCCACCGCGCGGCCACGGCTTGGTTCGCGCCCTTGCCGCCCGCGGCGACCGAGCGTCCGGAGGCCAGGGTGGTCTGCCCCGGTCCGGGCAGGACCGGGACCCGCAGAGTGGTGTCGACGTTGAGGGAGCCGACGACGCACACCCTCCCTGGGGCGGACCGGTTCACCGCCCCTGCCCCAGTGAGTCCACGCACGACAAGACGAGGTCCCAGTAGCGGCCGGCGTCGAGCTTCACGGCCACCTGTGCGTTGGGCGCGTGATCCGGGTAGCGGTGGTGGAGGTCGACGACGGTGGCGCCTCGGGTCCAGGTCCCGTCGAGCTCGACGGCCACGAAGGCATCGCGCCACGTGACGAGGCTGGGGTCGATGAGCGCGGCGATGGTGCACGGGTCGTGCACGGGCGGCGCGTCGAACTCCCAGATCCGGTGGTAGGAGGAGCCGAAGAACCCCATCCACCCGGCGCACACGCGGCCCACCTGGTGGTCCATGGCGTGCATGCGGTCCACGACGTCGCGGGTCGCGAGCGCCTGGTGGGTGAGGTTGAGCCCGACCATGCGGACGGGGACGCCGGAGCGCAGCACGATGTCGAGTGCCTCGGGATCGGCGTAGGTGTTGAACTCGGCGGCCGGTGTGTGGTTCCCGCGCCCGGTCGAGCCTCCCATGAAGATGATCTCCCGGATCCTGCTCGCGACCTCCGGCTGGTCCCGCAGGAGCCGGCCGACGTTGGTGATCGGGCCGATCGCGACGATGGTGACGGGTTCGGAGGTCTCGTCCAGGATCCGCCGGATCAGCTGGACGGCCGTCAGGTCGACCGGGGAGCTCTGCGGCTCGGGGAGCTCGGGTCCGTCCAGGCCGCTGGCACCGTGCACGTAGTTGCCGAGCTCGAGCTCGGCGCTCAGCGGGCCGGCAGCGCCACGAGCCACGGGTACGTCTGCGGCCCCGGCGAGCGTCAGCACCCGCAGCGCGTTCCTGGTCGCGTCGTCGACGGAGCAGTTGCCGAACGTGGTCGTGACCGCTCGCAGGTCGATGCGGGGGGAGCCCACGGCGAGCAGCAGGGCCACGGCGTCGTCGTGGCCCGGGTCGCAGTCCACCACGATCGGGATCGCCGCTGTCACCGCGAGTCCGCGTCAGCGCCGAGCCAACGCAGCATGCCGCCCACGACCGAGGCGAACCCGTCCCACGCGAGGAACTCCTCGGGGCACCAGTGCGGACCGATGTCGGAGGTCCACACCAGGGACCGTCCCTGCTCGACGTCCCAGGTGGCGATCAGGACGTCGTCGCCCACGACGGCGACCACGTCGGCCTCCGGCCGGGCGGTCACGACGTTGTAGCCGAGGAGGTCCGGGGACTCCCCGGACCATGCCCTCGCGATCGGGTGCTCCGGTGCCGTGACCCGGCACGAGGCGCCCTGGGGCACCTCGGCGCGGTCGTCGCAGTCGAGCATCTGCACCGGCAGGACCGGTGCGATGGCGCTGCGGGCGAAGTTGGCCCGCGCCTGGAAGCCCTGGAAGCTCAGGTAGCCGCCGGCCATCATCAGGCCGCCCCCGCGCCGGGTCCACTCCGCCAGGGCGACGAGGGGGTTGGCGGACCGCTGACCCGTGAGCCAGGTCTCTGGCGGCAGCACGAACGAGTTCGCGCCGATGTCGGACAAGATGATGACGTCGTAGGCCGCCAGCTCCTCCACCGTGCGGGGGAACCTCTGGGGTACGTCGTGGGCATACATCTGCTCGACGACGATGCCCGCCTCGGCCGCGGCGGCGATGAAGGCGTCGGCGCCGGAGTGGAAGGTGACGCTGGTGAAGCTGTCGAACCCCTTGAAGTGGGTCGCCTGGGAGATCCAGCTCTCGCCGGCCAGGAGTACTCGGCCCATGGTGGGCTCCTATCTGCTCTCGAAGAGTGCTCGGGGGTTGTCGACCAGCAGGCGTGTCACGTCATCGTCGTCCAGGCCGAGCCGGAGCAGACGGGGCACGAAGTACTGGAGGATGTGGGAGTAGCCCGGTCCGCCGTGGTGACGGAGCAGGGACTTCAGGAAGACGTCGTGGGAGAGCAGCACCCGGGAGCCGAATCCGCTCCCCAGGAGATCGACGATCCGGCGCGCGTTCTCCTCGTCGGAGGGGCACTGCACTCCCTGGTCGGCGTAGTAGACCTCCATGCCGATCATGTCGTACTGGACGTAGGCACCCCGGCGCAGCAGGCGGTGCTGGTAGTCGACGTCCGCCCCCGAGGGTCCCATGTGGCACAGGACGACGTACGACGGGTCGACCCCGTGGCTCTCGGCCAGGTCGAGGACCGCCCCGCCCGTGCGGAACCAGCCGGGGAGATGGACCTGCATCGGGAGTCCCGTCTCACGCTGGGCGAGGAAGGCGCCGCGCAGGCTGGCTTCCTCGGCCTTGGTGAAGGGCTCGCCGACGCCGATCTCTCCGATGAAGCCCGGCCGGATCCCGTCCTCGCCCTGGGCCAGGTCGGTGAGGATGTGCTCGGCTATGTCCTCGGGGTGCAGCCCCTTGACGTGGTCCGGCTGCGCGGCGTCGAGGTAGTAGCCGGTCCCGGCGATGATCGTGGTGCCGGTCCGGCGGCTGACCTCCCGAAGCGACCCGAGGTTGCGGCCGATGCCGAGTCCGGTGGCCTCGAGGATGGTGCCGCCGCCCAGAGCCGCGAAGCGGGCCACCTCCTGCGTCGCGAGGTCGACGTCGTCGAGCCGACAGTTGTCGAGGTTGGCGAACGGGTCGTGCTTGAGGTCCCAGAGCAGGTCGGTGCTGACGGGCCGGTGCGCGAGGTCCTCGGGGTCCCACCCCACCGACTGCGTGCGGTGCGACCAGGACGTGACGTCGTTCGCGATGTGCTCGTGGGTGAGCGTGATCCCGAGCTGCGCGGTGTCGACCGGTCCGGTGACGGAGGTGACCGTGCTCATCGTCGGGAGCCGAGGATCCGGCTGAACAGCGTGCCGTTCACGAAGATCGCCACCACCAGGATGGTCCCTTGGACGATGGGCACCCAGTAGACGTTGACGTGCAGGAGCACCAGACCGTTGCTGATCACGCCCAGGGTGAGGGCGCCGATGGCCGAGCCGATGATGGAGCCGCGACCACCCATCAGGCTCGTCCCGCCGAGCACGACAGCGGTGATCACCTCCAGCTCGAACAGCGTCCCGGAGTTCGAGGACCCGCTGGCCAGGCGGGTGGCGGTGACGACCCCGGCCAGGGACGCGAACACGCCCGTCATCACGAGTGCGGCCATCTGCAGCCTGCGGATGTTCACCCCCGAGCGGCGCAGGGACTCGGCGTTGGAGCCGAGCGCGACGATGTAGCGGCCGAACCGTGTCTGGTTGAACAGGTACCACGCGCCGGCCACGGTGATGATCGCGATCCACGTCGGCGTGTAGAGCCCGAGCAGCTTCCCCTGGCCGAGCGGCAACAGGACCGTCGAGTCGATGGGGGTGCTGTAGCCGTTGGTGATCAGCAGGGCGATGCCGCGCACCGCGGTGAGCGCCGCGAGCGTGACGATGAACGACTGGAGCCGGCCATAGGCCGTCAGGGTCCCGTTGACGACCCCGATGCCGACGCCGATCAACAGCGTGGCGACCAGGGCGAGCACCGGGTCGCCGGTCTTGGCGAGGAGGGCGAGCGAGGCCGCCGTGAGACCCACGATGGAGCCGACGGACAGGTCGATCGCCCCGGTGGTGATCACGAACGTCATCGCCATCGCGACGATGACGGTCGGCGCCACCTGACGCAGCACGTTCACGATGTTGTTCGCGGTCAGGAACGCGTCGGCCTGGACGCTGAAGAACACGAAGAGTGCGGCGAACACGACGCTGATCGAGAGCACGGCGAAGTGCCGGGCCAGGAAGTCGCCGCGGCTCGCGCTGCCGAACCGGCCGCTGGCAGTGGTGGTCGTGCTGGTCGTCACGTCACTTCCCCATCATCGCGTCGACGAGCTCGGACAGGTTGGTCTCGGCGGGGCGCAGCTCGCGATGCGCCGTGCCTTCGTAGAGGATGACGAAGCGGTCCGCGACCTCGAAGAGGTCCTGGAGCCGGTGGGTGATCAGCACGACACTGACCCCGCGGGACGAGACGTCACGGATGAGCTGCAGGGTCATCTCGACCTCGCGGGCAGCCAGCGCCGCCGTCGGCTCGTCGAGCACGAGGACCTTGGGGTCGAAGGTGACCGCCCGGGCGATGGCGATCGCCTGCCGCTGGCCACCCGACATGGTGCCGACCTCCTGGTAGGTGTCGCTGATCCGGATGTGCAGCTTCGTGAGGTCCTCGGCCGCCTCCCGGTGCATCTGCTGCTTGGCGAGACGGCGGGTGAATCTGCTGAACTTCTCCCGACCGAGGAAGAGGTTGGCAGCGACATCGAGGTCGTTGCACAGTGCGAGGTCCTGGTAGACCATCTCGATGCCGTGGTTGCGTGCCACCTTCGGCCCCGCACCGGTCATCGCCTCCCCGTCGATGAGGATGCTGCCGGCGTCGGGCATCACCGCGCCGGCCAGCATCTTCATCAGCGTGGACTTGCCGGCCCCGTTGTCGCCGACCAGCCCGATGACCTCTCCGGGTGCGATCCGGAGGTCCACCCCCTTGAGGACCTCGAGGGCGCCGAAGCTCTTGCGGATGCCGCTCATCTCCACGCGGTAGCCTGTGCCGGATGCCGGGACCGTTCCTTCGCTGGTGCCGTGGGTCATGGGGTGGTCTCTCCAGATCACTGGTCGGCCCGGTGCCCGGGTCGGCCTCTTGTCAGCGCCGGTCAGGGGAAGATCGGCCGGAACTGGTCGACGTTGTCCTTGGTCACGATGGTGATCGGGACATCGATGAAGCTCTTGGCGGCGGACCCGCCGATCAGGCTCTTCAGCTCCTTGACCGCCTCGTCCCCCTCCTTCTTCGGGTCCTGCTGCACCACGGCGGTGACCAGGCCGTCGTCGATCCCGCCGATCACCTCCTTGGTCAGGTCCCAGCCGACGATCTTCGTCCTGGTGTTGCCCTTCAGCGCAGCCACGGCGCCGACGCTGGCCGGCTCGCCGGTGGTGTAGATGAAGTCCACATTGGCCTGTGCGGTGACCAGGTTCTGCGCCGCGGTCGCCGCCTTCTCCTGCACGTTGTCGCCGTTCACGCTCTGGGTGTACGTCGCGCCCGCCGGGTCGACGACCTTGCGGAAGCTGTCCTCCCGCTGGTTCTGGATGAAGGAGTTCTTGGCATCCACGACGCCATAGGACTTCCCATCGACCAGGCCCTGGTCCACCATCCACTTGCCGGCCTGGGCCCCGGCCTTCTCGTTGTCCACACCCACGAAGGTGTCGACCGCCCCGTCCTTGAGCTTGGCGTCGATCGCGACGATCTTGATGCCCTTGTCCTGCGCCTGCTTCACGGCCGGGAGCACGCCGTTGACGTCGATCGCCACCACGATGAGGCCGGTGACGCCCTGGGACACGAAGTTCTCGATGTCGCTGTTCTGCTTGGCGGAGTCGTTGTTCGCATTCGCGATGTTCAGGTCACAGCCCGCCGCCTTGGCGGCCTTCTGCGCGCCCTCGTTCATCTGCGTGAAGAACACCGCGGTCTGGTTGATCTGCGTCATCCCGAGGGTGCACTTCTTGCTGCCCGAGGACGAGCCACCGCTGGCTGAGTCGGCCTCGTTGCCGGTGCTGCACCCTGTCACGGCAAGGGTGGCAGCCGCTGCAAAGGCAACGCCACTCAGTGCTGCACGAGAGAAGGGTCGGGTCATGGTGGCCTCCAGACATAGTCTCGGAAATCGATTGCCGAGATGATGAGCAACGTATCGTCTCTTCTGCCAGACCGGAAGTCCCTAGATGGCAGCGCTCTCCGAAATGAGCGAGAAGGAGGGCCCGTGGAGCGGGAACGCTCGCACCCGGCGACGATGTCCGACGTCGCTCGGCACGCCGGCGTCTCCACAGCCACCGTCTCGCGAGCCCTCAGCGGTGGCGACCGCCCGATGTCCCCGGACCTTCGCCGCAGGGTCACGCTGGCGGCCGAGGAGCTCGGCTACCGGATCAACCTCGTCGGCCGCACCCTGCGCCGCCGCAGCAGCTCGACCGTCGGCATGATCGTCCCGGACCTCGACAACCCCTTCTTCTCGTCGCTGGCACAGGCCTTGAGCCGGCGGTTCGAGTCCTCCGACATCGACCTGCTTCTCTTCAGCGCAGACAGCGACCTCGCCATCGAGCGCCGCGGGGTGCAGTCCTTCCTCGGTCGTCAGGTCGACGCCCTGGTCATCATTGCCTCCCACGAGCGCGACAGCGCCTCCACCATCGACATCGCGAGCCGCTCCGTGCTGACCATCGCCCTCGACCGCCGTGTCCCCTCCGCCACCGCGCGCTTCGTCGGGTGCAACAACAAGTACGGCATGCAGCTGGTCCACGAGCACGTGGCGAACGACGTGGACATCCGCCTCCAACCGGTGGTCTTCGTGGGTGGCGACATGGGGTCGTCGTCGGGACGCGAGCGGCTCACCGGCTTCCGGCACTGGTTCGGCGACGAGCCACCGGCCCTGCTCGGCTCGTTCGACGTCGCCTGGGGACAGCGAGCGGCCGATCTGCTGCTGACCGACGGCATGACCACGGGGACCGTGGTGGCGGCCGCCGATGTCATCGCTCTGGGACTGCTGAGCCGGCTGCAGACCCGCGGCTTCCAGGTGCCGGGGGACTTCCGAGTGATCGGCTTCGACGGGATCGGAGTCTCCTACCTCGCGCACCCCACCCTGACCACCGTGCGACAGCCTGTCGAGCAGATGAGCCAGCAGATCCTGGACCTGGTGCTGGCCGGGACAGCCGAGGCCACCCGGGGCCGCGTCCAAGCCCGTGCCCGCACCATCCGCCCTGCCCTGGTGCTCGGCGAGTCGAGTCCGACCCGCGACCACCACGGCACCGGAGCCACGCAAGGACGCGCTCTTCCCTGAGCGGTCTTCCTCCGGTTGCCCGGTGTTCACTCGTGCTCCCTAACCTCGGACCGTCGACCGCGGAGACCATCTGAGCTCAGGGAGCCATCTGATGAGAAGAGCAGCAAGCGTGTTCGCCGGTGCCATCGGTGCTGGCGTCTTGGGGGTGGCAGCCCTGGCATCGGCTCATCCGGTGTCCCACCCCTCCCCCGGCGGAGATGACAGTCGGCTGGTCCGGGAGTTCAAGGCCGTGGACCGCACCACCGTCTGGTCCCTGGCTGACAAGCTCGACCTGGACTTCCAGACGTTCCACACCGAGGGCCTGGTCGTCACACCCCGTCACCTGTTCCTGTCGGCGGTGGAGATCATCGAACCGACCAAGAAGTATCCGACACCGGTCGGCGGCTACGACCGGACGCCAGGGAAGGGCATCGGGCACCTGTTCGTGATGGACCGCCGCGGCAGCCTGCAGAAGGACATCCGGCTGGGGGAAGGGAACCGCTACCACCCCGGCGGCATCGACTTCGACGGACGCAGCGTGTGGGTCCCGGTCGCGGAGTACCGACCGGACAGCAGCGCGACGATCTACCGCGTGGACGTCACCACCCTCGCGATCACCAAGGAGTTCAAGGTCCATGACCACATCGGCGGCCTGGTGCTGGACAAGACGACACACCACCTCGTCGGGAACACCTGGGGATCGCGACGCTTCTACGAGTGGACCCGCACGGGGCACCAGCTGAGGTCGTGGACGAACACCAGCCACTTCGTCGACTACCAGGACTGCCAGTACGTCCCCACCGCAAAGATGCTCTGCGGGGGCGTGGCGAACCTTCCGCAGACGCCGTCGGCCGGCGGTGCCGGTGCCGTCTACGAGCTCGGGGGCGTCGCCCTGATCGACCTGCGCAGCCACAAGGTCCTTCACGAGGTCCCGCTGCAGCTGTGGTCCGCGGCTGGGCACGTCGTCACCCGCAACCCCCTCAAGCTGGCGGCCCACGGCCACCGGCTCCAGCTGTGGGCTGCCCCGGACAACGGTGACGAGGGCAATGGCACAGAGCTGCTCCACTACCAGGCCACCGCTGCGCCCTAGCCGACTCCGGGCAGATGTCCGAAGTCCCTCGCCTGTCGGTGAACCCGGATAGCGTCTGGAGGACGCCGCAGGGGAGGACATGTGGACATCCGGGTCACCAGCACCTCCTACGGACGCCCTGCGCTGGACGCGCTCTGGTCGGTGGTGTCCGAGGCGAAGCACGACGACCTGATGGCGCCGGTGACCGTGCTGGTGCCGAACAACATCGCCGGCATCGTCGCTCGTCGGCACCTCGCCCACGGTCTCCGGGGCCGGGGGC
>JBDTXF010000030.1:0-13300 GCA_040006355.1 Nocardioidaceae bacterium
ACCGGGACGCACCGGCCGGGCACCGTCTGCGTGCACGAGCGCGGCCCCCGCGGCCAGCAGCGCCGCGATGTCGCCGGCGACGTCGCGGGCGACGAAGGGCCGGACCGTGTCGACCTTCAGCACCGCGTCCTTGCCGGGGGTCACCGCGTCGCGCTCGACCACCCGCAGCCGGAGCGCCGCGGTCGTCGGCGCCCCCCGCAGCCGGCGTCCCTGGTGCGCCGCCCCGACCGGGTGCACGACGATCCGCTCGTCACCCAGCGCGACGCCTCCCATGACATGCTCCAAGGCTCCGAGCAGCGGCGCGTCGCTTCGCCAGTTGGTGCCCAGCGTCGCGGACGTGTCGGCGGATCCGACGGCCAGCAGATAGGTGACCACGTCGGCCCCCCGGAAGGCGTAGATGGCCTGCTTGGGGTCGCCGATCAGCACCATCGTGCGCTCGCCGTGGAAGGCGCTCTCGAGGATCTCCCACTGCACCGGGTCGGTGTCCTGGAACTCGTCGACCATCACCACGGCGTAGCGGCTGCGGATGCGCGCTCGCGCGCCCGCAGCCGTCGCGGGATCGACGAGCGCGTCGCGCAGATGCACCAGGAGGTCGTCGTAGTCCATCAGCCGACGACCGCGCTTGCGGAGCGCGACCTGGACCCGGGTGGCCTCGGCGAGCCGGCGCCGCACGTCGGCCTCCGAGTCGGGGACGGCGTCGCGGGGCTCGAGCCGGGCCTCCCGGTCGCTGACGGCGTTCCCGCCCAGGCGCACGGCGGCAGCCAGGGTCAACGGCGGGACCGGGCTGTCCGGGCGGCCGTAGGCCCTCAGGTAGAGATCGGAGACCGCCTCCGCGGTCACGTCCGCGGCACTGTCGATGAAGGTCAGGTCCGGGTCGACGTCGGCGGTGATGCCGAGCCCGGCAAGCATCTGGAGGCAGAACCCGTGGGTGGTCGCGATGGTCGCCGCGTCGAAGTCCGCGACGGCGTGGGCCAGCAGGTCACGGCGCGCGGCCACCTCCGCGTCGGACCCCGTCGCCAGCAGCACCAGCACGGGGTCGGCCGAGGACCGGGCCGTCACCGGGTCGCCGAGGCCCGCAGCGGTGCCCACGAAGCGCTCCCGCACCCGCTCGCGCAGCTCGACGGTCGCGGCCCGCCCGAACGTCACCAGCATCAGCTCGTCGATGCGGGCCACGCCCTCCGCGACGTAGCGGGTGGCCAGGGACGCGATGGTGTGCGTCTTGCCGGTGCCCGCGCTCGCCTCGAGCACGGTCGTCCCCACCGGGAGGTCGCCGCACGGGTCGAACACGAGGGGGCTCATCGGTAGACCACCTCGTGCCGGAGCAGCGGGTCGAAGACCTGGCGTGCCAGCTGGCCGAAGCGGTGCGGCTCGTCGGCGAAGTCCTCATCGGGCAGGGCGCCTGCGACCAGCAGGTCACCCAGCGCGGCCCGGCCCCAGACCCGCACGTGCTCCGCGTCGTCGAAGTCCCCGAACTCGCGGCCGTCACCGAGCACCATGCGCCACTCACCGGCCGCCTTGGACTCGGCCGCCTTGGGTGGCGAGTCCTTGGCCCGACGCTCGGCGTAGGCGCACGAGGTGCGCGGAGCCAGCGGCAGCGGCGAGGTGAGCCCGGCGCGCCGCAGTCCGACCAGGCTGGCCAGCAGCGCCAGCGCCTCGTCCTGGGTCGGCGCGGTGAGCGCCGACATCACCGGGTCGTCACTGCCCCGGCCCACGGTGGCGGCGGCCCAGTCCCGTCCCGGTCGGGCGGCGGAGAGGGCCAGCAGGTGCACCCAGGAGCGGATCCGGTGCTTCGCGTTGAGCCGGGAGTACTCCACCCTGACCAGGCGGTCGCCGTGCAGCCCGGCCACCGTGCCGGCCAGCCGGCATCCGTGGGCCAGGTCGACGGTGACGTCGACGGCCTCGGTGGGGCCTGCGCGCAGGCCGGCGGTCTTGTCCACGAGCACCTCGACCCGACGGGCGATCGGTCCGATCACGGCGTCGCCCAGCGCGCCCGGCGGCAGCTCGCCGCGCAGCCGCTCCGCGCGCACCGCAGCGTCCTGCGCCGCCCCGCCCAGCCCGGCCTTCAGCAGCCGGTCGCCGACCGCCCACTCCGCGAGTCCCTTGGCCTCCACGGGGATCGCGTCGTCGGCCTGATCCCCCTCGTCGACGGAGGTCAGGCCGAGCCGCTGCCGCAGGAACCCGCGCACCGGGTGCTCCAGGAAGCGCACCAGGTCGTCGAGCTCGACGACGTCGTCCTCGTCGAGGTCGGGCAGCGCTCCGGCCAGGAACGGCGCGGCTGTGACCCGGGGGGCGAGCAGCACCCGCGCTCCGTCGTACGACGCGTGGTCGAAGCTGAACGGGCCGCCCCGACCGAGCCCACCGTCCACGAAGCTCCGGGCGTCGAACGGCTGGAGCGGGTGCCGCACGACGATGTCGCCGGACCCCATCCGGGCCGTCACGTCGAGCAGCTCCCCGAGGGGCACCGCCGGTGGCCGTTCGGCACCCGTGCGCTCGTCGGCGCCGGTGTAGAGCAGGACCAGCCGCTCGCCGGCCGCCAGCACCGCGTCGAGGAACAGCTGCCGGTCCTCCGCACGGGCGTCCCGCTCGCCGACCCGTGGGGCGCGGGTCAGCACGTCGTCGCCGTCGACCCGGGTGCTGCGGGGGAAGATGCCGTCGTCCAGGCCCAGCAGGCACACCACCCGGTGCGGCACGGAGCGCATCGGCACCATCGTGCACATCGTCAGGTGGCCGGTGCGGAAGCTCGCCCGCGTGGGACGGCCCTCCAGTCGCCGGGAGAGCAGGGCCCGCACGTCCGGCAGTCCGAGCATCGCGGTCTCCGCGCGCGCACCGGCGCAGACCACGGCGTCGGTGAGCTGGCGCCTGGCCTCGACGATCTGCCAGTCGTCGAACGGGTCGACCTCGGTGAGGTCGCCGACCGCCTCGACGAGGGCGTCCACCCAGCCGGCCAGCGACTGCTCGTGGCCCAGTGACCGCACCGCGTGCCCGAGCCGGTCCACGAGCTCCGCGACCCGGCCGGCGAGGTCGACCTCGTTGCTGTCGACGTCGTCGAGGGGCAGTGCCAGCCCGACCGTGCGCAGACCCTCCTCGTCCATCGCCGTGCCCACCAGCACCCGGTCCAGGCCCGCCTGCCAGGTGTTCTGCCTCAGCCCCCCGAGGTGGTAGGGCGAGCGTGCCTGCGCATCGAGCCCCCACCTGACCCCGGACCGTCGCACCCAGTCCCCGGCGAGCTCGAGCGCGTCGTCGTCGAGCCCGAACCGGCGTCGCACCGGTGGCATCGCCGCGAGGTCGAGGACCTCGGAGGAGGTCAGCCGTGCGTCAGCCAGCTCGAGCAGCCGCGCCACGAACGTGAGCACCGGGTTGGTCTGGCGCAGCGATCGGTCGGCCAGCCGGACGCGGAGCCGGTGACCGGGGTGCACGCCCGAGACGGGGTCCGGCAGGTCGAGGCCCTCGAGGTCCCCGAAGGCTGCGGTGATGAGCGGTGCGTAGGACTCGATGTCCGGGCACATCACGATCACGTCGCGCAGCTCCAGGGTCGGGTCGTCCTCGAGCAGACCGAGCAGCACCTCGCGGAGCACCTCGACCTGGCGCTGGCGGCCGTGGCAGGCGTGCACCTGCACGGAGCTGTCGTGGTCGGCCCGCGGCGACCTCGGGGACGACGGCGAAGCCGAAGCCGAGGGCGAGGGCGAGGGCGACACGTCGTCGCGGATGTCGCCCTGGAGCCGGGCCAGCAGGGTGCTCGGGACGGGTGCACCGGGGAGGTGCTCGTCGAGAGGTGGTCGACCCGTCCCCGAGGAGCCCAGCCGGACCTGCATCTCGCGGGCGTCACGACCGCACGACCGCAGCAGCGGGTGGCGGGGCAGGTCGAGGGTCGGGTCCTCGCGCCGGCTGGTGGTCGCGGCACCCGCCTGTGCCACCCGGGCCCACAGCGCCGGCGACGGGTGCGGCAGCCAGAGGTGCACGTCGCGGTGCTCGGCCAGCGCACCGAGGACGTGCACCTGCTCGGTGGTCAGCCGGGTGGGACCGAACACCGACAGCCGCTCAGGCAGCTCGAGGATCGACGCGTCGTCCTGCAGCCGAGAGCAGGCAGCCTCGATGCGCTCGGCCGGGCTGTCGGTCCCGATCGCCTCCCGGACCCGACGCCACAGCTCCGCCTGCCAGGCGAGATCGCTCTCGAGGGCGCTGCCCCAGCCGTCGGTGTCCCGACCGGCCGCCCAGTTGCGCAGCATCGCGGGACGCTGGGCGGCGTAGGACACGAAGAGCCCGGCGAGCTTCTGTGCCGTGGCGACCCGGCGTCCCTGGTCCGCCTGGCCGTCGAGCAGACCGAGGTGCCGGCCGAGGGTGGTGCACCACGGCTCGGCGGCGCAGCGGTCGGCGGCGTCGAGGAGGATCCAGCTGAGCCGCTGCTCGGACCAGGGGTCCTCGCGAGCGTCGACCCCCGTGCCGGCAGCGAGGGCCTCCGCGACCACCCGCGCCGGGGACGGGAAGTCGATGTTGGCACAGATGCCGTCGCCGGCTGCGGTGCCGAGGGAGGCCGACAGGGTCTGGGTGATCCACCGCTCGACGCCCTTGGAGGGCACGGCGACGACCTCAGGGGTGAACGGGTCCCGGGGGATGCTCGCCAGCAGCAGACCCAGGCCGTGCACCAGCGCGTCGGAGCGCTCGGCACGATGGATCAGCAGCGTCATGCACCCTCCCCCGACCGTCGACAGCGTCCTCGATGAGGTTCCCGACCCTAGGGCAGCGCGCCGACAGCGAGGGGACTACTGGTCCTGCTCGGTCGGCCTGATCAGGATCTCGTTGACCGCCATGTGCCGCGGCCGGGTCACCATGTAGCCGATCGCGTCGGCGATGTCCTCTGCCGCGAGGCGCTCCATGGTGCTGAACCGCCTCTTGATGCCCTCGAGCACCTCGGCGCGGTTGTGACCGGACAGCTCGGTGGCCACCGCCCCGGGCTCGATGAGCCCGACCCGCACGTGCCGCCTGGTGACCTCCTGGCGCAGTGACTCGCTGAAGGCGCCGACGGCGTGCTTGGTGGCGTTGTAGACACCGCTGCCCTCGCGGACGACCCGGCCGGCGACCGAGGAGACGTTCACCAGGTCCGCCGTGCGACGGTCGCCCGAGTTCGCCGCCTCCAGGAGGTGCGGGAGGGCCGCCTTGGCGCAGTAGAGCAGGCCGAGCACGTTGACGTGCACCATCTGCTCCCACTCCTCCACGGGGGCGTCCGCGATCGGGCCGAGCAGCATCACACCGGCGTTGTTGACCAGGGTGTCGAGCCGCCCGAGCTCCTCGACGCAGGCCTGCACCGAGGCCTCGGCCTGCGCACGGTCCGTCACGTCGGCCTCGACGACGAGGGCACGCCGTCCGGTCCCCTCGATCTCCTCCGCCAGGGCCTCGATGCGGTCGCGGCGGCGGGCCACGAGCGCGACGTCCGCGCCGAGCGAGGCGAGGTGTCTCGCCGTCGCCTCCCCGATCCCGCTCGAGGCACCGGTCACCAGTGCCGAGGTTCCTGCCAGGGGTGCGTGCTCAGCCATGGCTGGACCCTACGTGGGGGCTCCGACGATGCGGACCAGAGGCTCCCCGTGAAGCCGGTGCGGGTCCGCAAGGGTGCGCCGGCGGGTCATGTGCAGCAGCACCAGACCCGACGCGAGGGCGGCGTACACGCACCACACGGACGCGAACACCTGGGTGGCGAGCAGCGCGACCACCGTGAGCCCGACCAGGTTGAGCACCCCGAACCAGACGATCGACGGGTAGCCCGAGAGCACCGACGGCCCGATCACGGCGACGACGTAGAGCCCCGACCAGACCACGGCGTTCGGGATCCCGATGCCGTAGGCCAGGGCGTGCGGGTGCTCGGTGACCGTGACCGGCCCGTCGAGCACCGCCCACAGCAGGTACGCCGAGACGACCACGCCCAGCCCCACGAAGGGGACGACCCGCCTGCGCGCGCCGTGCGGCTCGAGCAGCAGCACGGCCAGCGGCACCAGTGTGGGGAGCACCGGGAGCGCGAAGATCACGTAGGCCAGGGCGGCAGCCCTCGACACGCCGGCCGACACGTCTCCGTCCTGACCGGCCCACACCAGCGCCTCCACGAGCTGGTGCAGCGCGAACAGCAGGGGCAGCGAGGCGAAGGGCACCTCACGCAGGCACCGCACCTCGCGCAGGGAGGCCGCCGCGACCGGCAGCAGCACGGCTCCGGCCACCAGGTCGGCCTGCACGGAGAAGCACATGGCAGCGAGGCTACCGGTGGGTCACTTGTTCGCATCGTTTGCCATGATGAGGGGACGAGAACTGTGGAGGTACGTCGATGCAGCTGGAGCTGTCCCCCGAGGACGCCGCGTTCCGCGACGAGATGCGGACGTTTTTCACGACCCAGGTGTCCCAGGACATCCGCGACGCCGTCGCCGAGCGTCGTGAGCTGACCAAGGAGCAGATCGTCGAGAGCCAGCAGACGCTCAACGCTGCCGGCCTCGCCGTTCCCCATTGGCCCGAGGAGTGGGGCGGCCGCGGCTGGACCCCGCTGCGCCGCCACATCTGGCACGAGGAGATGCAGCTCGCCTGCGTGCCGCCGCCGCTGGCGTTCAACGCCTCGATGGTCGGACCGGTGATCGCGGCCTTCGGCACCCGGGAGCAGAAGGAGCGGTTCCTGCCGAAGACCGCCAACCTCGACATCTGGTGGAGCCAGGGCTTCTCCGAGCCGGAGAGCGGCTCGGACCTCGCCTCCCTGCGGACCACCGCGGTGCGCGACGGCGACGAGTTCGTGGTCAACGGCCAGAAGACCTGGACCACGCTCGGGCAGCACGGCGACTGGATCTTCAACCTGGTCCGCACCGACCCCGAGGTGAAGAAGCAGGCCGGCATCTCGTTCCTGCTCATCGACATGACCACCCCCGGCGTGACGGTGCGGCCGATCGAGCTCATCGACGGCGGCCACGAGGTCAACGAGGTCTGGTTCGAGGACGTGCGCGTCCCGGCGGAGAACCTCGTCGGCGAGCTCAACAAGGGCTGGGACTACGCGAAGTTCCTGCTCGGCAACGAGCGGGTGGGGGTCGCGCCGGTCGGCGCCACCAAGCGGGTGCTCGCCCAGGCCAAGGACTACGCCCGGTCCGTGAGCCAGATCCCCGGCGGCGGTGGCGTCACGCTGCTCGACGACCCGCTGACCGCGGCGCGGATCGCCGAGCTGGAGAACGAGCTGCTGGCCCTCGAGCTCACCGCGCTCCGCGTCGTCGCGCACTCCGCGGACGGGAAGCCGCACCCCGCCTCCTCGGTGCTCAAGCTCAAGGGCACCGAGCTGCAGCAGGCGGTCAGCGAGCTGGTCGTCGACCTCGCCGGTCCGGCGTCCCTGGCCTCCGGTGCCGGCGACGACTCGGACCTCGCGGGCTGGGCGAGGCGCTCGACGCCGGTCTACCTCAACCTGCGCAAGGCGTCGATCTACGGCGGGTCCAACGAGGTCCAGCGCCAGATCATCTCCAAGACGATCCTCGGACTGTAGAGAGCACTGAGAGGCGACTGGCATGGACTTCACCTATGACGAGGAGCAGCTGGCCCTGCGCGACGCGGTCCGCGGGCTGGTCGGCAGGTCCTACTCCGACTTCGAGCGCCGCCGACGGGCGGTGGCCGAGGAGCCAGGCTTCGACGAGAAGCTGTGGACCCGGCTCGCCGAGATGGGCGTGCTCGGCCTGCCCTTCGCGGAGAAGAACGGCGGCATGGGGGCCGGCCCGGTCGAGGTCGGCATCGTCGCGCAGGAGATCGGCCGCGTGCTCGCCCCCGAGCCGTTCCTGACCTCCGTGGTGCTGGCCGGGGGCGTCGTCGCCGCGGCGGGCACCGAGGAGCAGAGGTCGGAGCTCCTCGAGGCGCTGGCCTCGGGCGAGAGCCTGCTCGCCTTCGCCCACGCCGAGCCGGGCACCCGCTGGTCGTCGGCCGCCTCGGTGGTGGTGGCCGCCGGCTCCGGGGAGGCTTGGACGCTCACCGGGGTCAAGGAGCCGGTGCCGCACGGCGCCCGCGCCGACCAGCTGGTGGTCAGCGCGCTGCTCGAGTCCGGTGACACCGGTCTGTTCCTCGTCGCCGGCGACGCGGACGGCCTCACCCGCACCGGCTACTCGACCTACGACGGCGGGCGCGCCGCCCGGGTCGCCTTCGAGACGACCCCGGCCGTCCCGCTCGGCGAGGCCGGTGCCGACCAGGGCGCTGCTGTCTCCCGGGCGCTCGAGGGTGCCCGGGTCGCGGCCGCCAACGAGGCGATCGGAGCGATGCAGTTCCAGCTCGACGCGACCTCGGACTACCTCAAGACCCGCAAGCAGTTCGGGGTGCCGCTGAAGACCTTCCAGGCCCTCACCTTCCGCGCCGCCGACATGTATGTCTCCCTCGAGCTGGCCACCAGCGTCGCGGTCTGGGCGACGATGGTGCTGGCGTCCGGGAACCCGGAGGAGGTCACCGACGCCGCGGCGCGGGCCGGGCTGCAGGTCAGCCGGGCCGGACGGCACATCGGGCAGGAGGCCATCCAGCTGCACGGCGGCATCGCCATGACCGCGGAGTACAGCGTGGGCAGCTACACCAGCCACCTGACCGCGCTCGACCACCTGCTCGGTGACGGCCAGTTCCACCTGTCCGCGCTCGCCGCTGTCGTCGGCGACCACGACGAGGTCGACCCGCTGCCCTGATGGGCGTCTCGGCCGGGCCGGGCGGCCCGCCGGGCTGCCCCAAGCACATGGTCTTCGGACCCTGCGGAGGGGTGCGCACGGACCTGTCCTGCGAGGTGGACGATCGGCCGTGCCCGTTCGCGACGCACCGCGAGCCGGTCCCGTGGACCGAGTCGGCCAGGCTCTCCGCCCCGGACAGCGACCTGCTCCGCTCGATCGAGTCCGGTCGGCCGGTCGTGGTCACCGACCTGAGCCTGCCGCCGTACGACGCGGCGATGGTGGTCCGGCTGACGGAGGTCCTGCGCGGCGCGTGTGATGCCCTGCTGGTCGGCGAGCACCAGGACCAGCCGGACTTCCCGCCCACCCTGATGGCCCAGCTGCTGGGCGACCACGGTGCCCGGGCCTGGATCACACTGACCTGCCGGGACCGCAACCGCATCGTGCTGGAGCAGGAGCTCGCCGGTCTCCACCGGATCGGCGCCGACGGCGTGCTGTGCGTGACCGGCGACGCCCGGGCACCGGGGGTGCGGCCCGACGTCACCCAGGTCTTCGACCTCGACGGGACCAGGCTGGCCGCCCTGGCGGCCTTCCACGGCCTGGCCGTCGCGGTCCCGGAGTCCCCCGCGGCGGCCCCGGTCGCGGTCCGCCCCGGCCGGCTCCTGCAGAAGCAGCGGGCGGGTGCCCACGTCGCGATCCTCAACCACGTCGGGACCGCTGCCGCGGTGGAGGACTTCGTCGTCACGGCGCGACAGCTTGGCGTGACGCTCCCCGTGGTGGTCGCGGTCGGGGTCTACACCGACGTCCGCTCCGCAGAGGTGCTCGCGAGCCTGCCGGGCCTGGAGATGGACCGGGACCGGGTGGCGCGCGTGCTGGGTGCGAGCGACCCCGAGCGGGCCGGCATCGACTCCGCGGTTGAGGAGGCCCGGCGGATGCTGGCGATCGAGCAGGTCGCCGGGGTGAACCTGTCGGGTTCGGCATCGGGTCGCGGGGTGCTGCGGGCGGCGGAGGTCAAGGCGGAGATCGGACGGAGGATCAGGTCGTGAGCGAGACCGAGCCAGTGCAGGACGAGTTCGACACCATGGCCCGGTGGACCGCGGACGCGGTCGCCGAGGTCGGTCCCGGAGCCGGCCTGCCCGCGGGCTGCCGGGGGAGCGGCACCCCCGAGGCGCTGCGCTGGCTCGCCCGCACGATGGGACTGCGCGACGGCATGACCCTGGTGGACTCCGGCGCCGGCGTGGGCGGTCCGAGCGAGCTGGCGGCCCGCGAGTTCGCGGTCTCCCCCGTGCTGACCGACCCGATGCGGGGAGCCTGTGCGGCGGCCGCGCGGATCTTCGGGCGTCCCACCGCGGTGGCGGACGGTGGACGGCTGCCGTTCGGTGCGGCCGCCTTCGACGCGGCGTGGAGCATCGGGGTGCTCTGCACCGTCGAGGACAAGGCGCCCGTGCTCGCCGAGCTGCGCCGCGTCGTGGGAACGGGCAGCCCGGTCGGGTTCCTGGTGTTCGTGCGGACCCGGGCGTCCCTCCCCGAGCAGCCGGAGGGCAACCACTTCCCGTCCCTGCAGGAGCTGACTGCGCTGATCGAGGCGGCCGGGCTGAGCGCCATCGACCAGGCGGCCCTGGCCGACTTCCCCGAGCCGCCCGAGGAGTGGCAGGACCTCGCGGACCGCGTGGACGCGGTGACCGAGCGGGACCACGGCGAGGACGAGCGGTTCCGGACCGCGCAGGAGCAGTCCGCCGCGATCGGCTCGTTGCTGGCGGACGGCCTGGTCGAGGGCCGGCTGCTGGTAGCCCGGGCCTGACCCCGGGAAGTTCTGCCCACCGGCGCGCGTTGGGCCCCCCATGACCTCCCTCGGATCCCTGGACGTGTTCGCGCTCGCGCTCGGCGCCAACCCCTTCGGCTGGACGAGTGACGAGCCGACCTCCCACGACGTGCTCGACGCGTTCGTCGCCGGGGGCGGCAACGTCGTCGACACCGCGGACTCCTACGGTGCCGGTGCCTCGGAGTCGATCATCGGCAGCTGGCTCACCAGGACCGGCCGGCGCGACGACCTCGTGCTGGCCTCCAAGGTCAGCCGGCACCCGGACCGTCGCGGGCTCGCACCCGACAACGTGAAGCTCGCCGTCGACGAGCAGCTCCAACGGCTGCGCACCGACCACCTCGACCTGCTCTGGGCGCACTACGACGACCAGGACACACCGCTCGAGGACACCCTCGCGGCGTTCGACGAGCTGGTGAGCGCGGGCAAGGTCCGCGAGCTCGGCATCTCCAACTACGAGCCCGCCCGGATCAGCGCATGGGTCCGGATCGCCCGGGAGCGCGGCTACCGCGCACCCGTCGCCCTGCAGCCGGAGTACAGCCTGGTCCGGCGCCACGCCTACGAGGACGAGCGGCAGGCCCTCGCGCTCGAGCACGGCCTCGCGGTGCTGCCCTACTGGGGTCTCGCCAGCGGCCTGCTGACCGGGAAGTACCGCAGGGTCGCCGACGCCGAGGGCACCCTGCGGCAGGGCCTCGTCGAGAAGTACGCCGACGAGGGCGCCTTCGCGGTCGTCGACGTGCTCCGCGAGGTGGCTGCCGCGCACGACGCCGAGCCGACCACCGTGGCCCTGGCGTGGCTGCTGGGACGTCCCGGCATCACCGCGCCGATCGCCAGCGTCAGCCGGGTCGACCAGCTGCCCGCGCTGCTCGCCGTTCCCTCCCTCGAGCTGTCCGAGGACGAGACCGCCCGCCTGACCGCAGCGTCGGACGCCGTGGGCCAGTAGCATCGCTGGCCCAGGCCGCGGGCCGCGAGGAGGTGCGATGATCCGGACGACGCCGTTCCACGCACGGCTCAGCGAGCTCAACGCCCAGGGCCTCTACACGCACTGGCAGGGCCACCTCTCGGCGCTGCGCTACACCCATGCGCCCAAGCACGAGTACTTCGCGGTCCGCAACGCCGCGGGCGTCTTCGACACCTCGCCGCTGTTCAAGTACCGCATCCACGGTCCTGATGCCGAACGGCTCCTGTCCGGCGTGCTGACCCGGGACATCCGGACGTGTCGGCCCGGGCGGGCGCACTACACGCTGTGGTGCGACGACCGCGGCTTCGTGATGGAGGACGGCGTGGTGCTCCGGCACTCCGCGTCCGACTTCCTGCTCACCGCGGCGCGACCGTGCCTGGGCTGGTTCGCCGACCTCGCCGGCCGGCTGCGGGTGGGCGTCGAGGACGTCTCGGACGACTTCGGCGTCCTCGCCGTGCAGGGACCGCGCTCGGCGGTCGTGCTGCAGGCGCTGATGCCCGAGACGTCGTCGCTGGCCTTCTTCGAGCACACCCCTGCCAAGGTCGGGTCCGCCGCCGTCACCCTGTCGCGCACGGGGTTCACCGGCGATCTGGGCTTCGAGGTGACCGTCGAGGCCGGGCAGGCGCTCGACGTGCTCGACGCCGTCCTCGAGGCCGGTGCGCCGCACAGCCTTCGCCCGTTCGGGGAGGAGGCGCTGATGATGCTGCGGATCGAGGCGGGCCTGCCGCTGATCGACGTCGAGTGGCACAGCAGCCGGCTGGCGTTCACCGACGACGAGCGGGTGACCCCGTCCGAGCTCGGGATGGGTTGGATGCTGCGCGGCGTGCGCGACGACGACCGGGCCTTCGTCGGTCGGGACGCGATCCGCCGCGAGCTCACCGGCGCGACGTCGCGCTGGGCCTCGGTCGGGATCGTCGTCGACTCCGAGCGATGGGACGCACTCCATCGCGAGGCCGGGCTGCTGCCCACCAAGCACGAGCAACCGCGGTCCTACGAGTCGATGCTGTACGACGGCTCGGGGGGACAGGTCGGCTACGTCACCAGCTTCGTCTACTCCCCCGTCCTGCAACGGCACATCGGCCTGGCGCGGGTCCGGCCCGACCTGGCCGCGCCCGGGTCCGAGGTGCACCTCGAGCTGACACTGAGCCACCGCACCACCACGGTCCTCGCGCGCACCGCGAGGCTGCCCCTGTTCGACCCACCACGAAGGACGGCCCGCCGATGACCGGTCCCGACCAGCCCTACGACGCGATCGTGGTCGGCGGTGGCCACAACGGGCTGGTCAACGCCGGCTACCTGGCGAAGGCCGGGCTGCGCACCCTGGTGCTCGAGCAGCGACACCTCGTCGGCGGAGCGGCGATCACCGAGGAGGTGATGCCGGGCTTCTCGTTCACGACCTTCTCCTATGCCCTGAGCCTGCTGCGCCCGGAGATCGTCCACGAGCTCGACCTCGTGGAGCACGGCTTCCTGCCGCTGATGATGCCGAGCTCGTTCCACCCCACGGGCGACGGCGGCTACCTGCTGCTGGGCGACGACCACGGGCAGAACGTCCAGGAGATCCGCCGCCACTCCCGCCACGACGCGGACTCCTACGACCGCTACCACCACGACCTCGACCGGGTCGTGCAGGCCGTGCAGCCGCTGTTCGACAGCCCGCCGCCGAACGTCTTCGGCAAGGACCCCGAGGACCAGGCAGACGTGAGGTGGCTGCTCGACCACCTCGGCGGGGTCGAGCGGTCCGTGATGCACGACGTCGTGCGCCTGCTCACCGGGAGCGCCTCGGACTGGCTCGAGGACTACTTCGAGAACGAGGCCGTCCAGGGCTTCCATGCCTCCTCCAGCATCATCGGCTCCCAGGTCGGGCCGATGTCGCCCGGCTCGGGG
>JBDTXF010000031.1:0-12867 GCA_040006355.1 Nocardioidaceae bacterium
TCTCCAGCAGCGTGCCGGCGACGGGCGAGGGGATCTCGGTGTCGACCTTGTCGGTGGACACCTCCAGCAGCGGCTCGTCGACGGCGACCTGGTCTCCAGGCTGCTTGAGCCAGCGGGTGACGGTGCCTTCGGTGACGGACTCGCCGAGTGCGGGGAGGGTGACTGAGGTCGCCATGATGTCTCTTCGCTCCTAGTGGTGTGACGGCTGCGTCGGGTGAGTCTATGAGTGCGCGTGCAGGGGCTTGCCGGCCAGCGCGAGGTGCGCCTCGCCGAGGGCTTCGTTCTGGGTGGGGTGGGCGTGCACGAACGGGGCGACGTCCTCGGGGAAGGCGTCCCAGTTGTAGATCAGCTGGGCCTCGCCGACCAGCTCCCCGGCGCGCGCGCCGATGATGTGCACGCCGACCACGGGGCCGTCGGTGCGACGCACCAGCTTCACGAACCCCTGGGTCTTCAGGATCTGGCTCTTGCCGTTCCCGCTGAGGTCGTAGGTCAGGGTCTGCACCCCCTCCTCCCCGTACGTCGACCGGGCGGCCGCCTCGGTGAGGCCGACCGAGGCGATCTCGGGGTCGCAGTAGGTGACCCGCGGGACCCCGAGCTCGTCGATGGGCGTCGGGGTGAGCCCGGCGATCTCCTCCGCGACGAAGATGCCCTGCGCGAAGCCGCGGTGCGCCAGCTGGAGACCGGGCACGATGTCGCCCACGGCGTACACGCCCTCGAGGTTGGTGCGCAGCCGCTCGTCGGTGAGCACGAAGCCGCGCTCCATCGCCACGCCCTGCTCGTCGTAGCCGAGGCCGGCGGTGGACGGGCCGCGGCCGACCGCGACCAGCAGCAGCTCGGCCTCGATGGCGTCGCCGGCGGCGACGGTCACCCGGACGCCGTCGTCGATGGTCGCCACGGACTCGAACGACGTGCCGACCCGGGCCGTGATGCCGCGCTTGCGGAAGGCGCGCTCCAGCTGTCGGGAGACGGCCTCGTCCTCACCGGCCACCAGCCGGGGGAGTGCCTCCACGATCGTGACGTCGGCGCCGAAGGAGCGCCAGACGCTGGCGAACTCGCAGCCGATGACGCCGCCGCCGAGCACCACCACGGAGGCGGGGACGTGGTCGAGGGTGAGCGCGTGCTCGGAGGTCAGCACGCGGTGCCCGTCGACCTCGAGGCCGGGCAGCGACCGGGCGTGCGAGCCGGACGCGAGGACCACCGCGCGGCCGACGTGGTGCTTGTGGTTGACCTCGACGGTGCGCGGCCCGACCAGTCGGCCCTCACCCTCCAGGACGGTGATGCCGCGGCCCGTGACGAGTCCGGTCAGGCCCTTGAAGAGCCGGGCGACGACGCCGTCCTTGTACTTGTTGACGCCGCCCATGTCGATGCCCTCGAAGGTGGCGTTGACGCCGAACTGCTCGGACTCCCGAGCAGCGTCGGCGACCTCGGCGGCGTGCAGCAGCGCCTTGGTGGGGATGCAGCCGACGTGCAGGCAGGTCCCCCCGAGCCGGTCCCTCTCGACCAGCGCGACGGAGAGCCCGAGCTGCGCAGCGCGCAGCGCGCACGCATAGCCGCCGCTGCCGGCGCCCAGGACAATCACGTCGAAGTCGTCCGCCACCCCGTGCCCTCCGGTCCCGCGCTCCCGCGGCCAGTGCCGCCGTCGATCAGCCATCTTCGCACCTGAGCGCAGCCTGTCCACCCTGGGTCGGTTCGGGCGAGTTTCAGCGAAACCTCAGATCCGCCGGGCACACTGGATCCCATGGCATGGAGGAACCGGCTCAGCAGGCGCGGCGGCACGCGGATGAGGCGGCCGGGACGCTCGGGAGGGTCGACGACGGTGCGCGCCTCTGACGCCGCCGACGAGGCGCACCTGCTCGAGTTCGCCACCACCCGCCACGGCGTCGAGGGCTTCGTCGAGCCGCGCACCGCGGTCAGCGACGTCACCTTGATGCTTGTCGCCCACGACGGCGAGTGGACGCGCCGGCGGGTGCCCTCGGTCGAGTGGGCGCACCGGTTCGCGAACCACAACGCGGTGCCGTCCTACGACGCCGCCGTGGTCGGCTACCCCGCTCGGATGCGGGAGTACAACCGCCGCCAGAAGCAGACCGGCTCCTAGCGTCCCGAGGTCAGCCGGCCAGCTCGGTGGCCAGCTCGACCAGCGTGGCGACGGCGCAGCCGGTGCCGCCGCTGGGCACATGACCGTACGGCGCCCGGCTGTTGAAGCTCGGCCCGGCGATGTCGAGGTGCACCCAGCGGTGCTCGCCGACGAACTCCTGCAGGAAGGCCGCGGCGTAGAGCGCGCCGCCGTAGACGTCGGTGTTGTGCTGCATCAGGTCGGCGACCGAGCTCCTCGTCCGGACCTTCTCGGTCATCTCCGGGGAGATCGGCAGCGGCCACAGCGCCTCGCCTGCGCGGGACCCGGCGGCGACGGTCTGCGCGACGAGCGCCTCGTCGTTGCCGAGGATCCCTGCGACCCGGTCGCCGAGGGCCGTGACGCAGGCACCGGTCAGCGTGGCGACGTCGACCATCACGTCGGGCTTCGACTCGGTGGCCAGCACGAGCGCGTCCCCGAGGACCAGGCGACCCTCCGCGTCGGTGTTGAGCACCTCGACGGTCGCGCCGCCGTACATCGTCAGCACGTCGCCGGGTCGGGTCGCGTCGCCGGAGACCATGTTCTCGGCCATCGGGGCGAGCGTGGTGACCTTCACCGGCAGGCCGAGCTCGGCGATCGCGAAGGTCGCCGCGACCACGGCAGCGGCGCCGGCCATGTCGCTCTTCATGGTGGCCATGCCGGTGCTGGGCTTGATGCTGAGGCCGCCGGAGTCGAAGGTGATCCCCTTGCCGACCAGGGCGAGGTGCGAGGTGGCCCCGCGCGGGGAGTAGGTCAGCCGGACCAGCCGGGGCGGGTTCGCCGAGGCCCGGCCGACGCCGATGATGCCGCCGAACACCTCGGCGAGCAGCTCGGTCTCGTCGAGCACGGAGACCTTGACCTTGGCGGGCTTGCGCGTCGAGTGCTCCGCGACGACGGAGGCGGCGAAGATCTCCGGGGTCAGGTCGCCCGCCGGCGTGTTCACCCAGTCGCGCGCCAGCACCGTGGTGTCGCTGACGATGCGAGCCACCTCGACGGCCCGCTGCGCGGCCTTGGTGCGGGCGATGTCGGTGAGCACGACGACCTCGCCGGGCCCCGACGGCCCCGGCTTGGACTTGTACGTCGTGAACGTGTAGCCCCCGAGCATCGCGCCCTCGACGACGCCGCGGACCTGCTGGTCGTCGGCAGCGGGAAGCGCCAGCGCCACCGTGGCTGCGTTGGCCACGCCGCGGACGGCCACGCCGGCAGCCCTGCGGCAGGCCGCGGCGTCGAGGTCGCGCTGCTCACCCATCCCGACCAGGATCAGCAGCGGCGACTTGATCATCCCGCCGGTGGGGACCTTGGCCATCTCGTCGAGGCGCCCGGAGAAGCCGATCGTGGACAGCAGCGGCGCGAACCGTCGGCCGTAGGCGGAGGTGACGCCCTCCCCGCCCGGGGCGGCCTGCAGCCCCTTGGGGGTGCGCACCACACCGATCACGACGACGTCGGCCCGGGTCTTCTCGGGCGCTCCCTTGCGCAGCGTGTAGGTGGTCACCCGACAGGACTCCTCGTGTGTGCTGGTCCGCCGGGTCACCCGACGCCGGTGGCCGACTGTATCGTTCGGGGGAGCGCGTCCCCGCTGCGGTAGGTTCTGCGCCATGAATCCCCCGGCCGGCGACGGTTCGCCGTTGCTCACCTCGCCTCTGCACGAGCGGCACCTCGCGCTCGGCGCCAAGCTCGCCGAGTTCGGCGGCTGGTCGATGCCGCTGGAGTACGCCGGCTCCGGGGTCGTCAAGGAGCACACCGCGGTGCGCGAGGCTGTGGGGATCTTCGACGTCAGCCACCTCGGCAAGGCGACGGTCCGCGGCCCGGGGGCTGCGGCCTTCGTCAACGCGACGCTGAGCAACGACCTCGCCCGGATCGCGCCGGGCCGGGCGCAGTACACGCTGTGCTGCGACGACGCGACGGGTGGCATCGTCGACGACCTGATCGCCTACCTGCACGCGGACGACCGAGTGTTCCTGATGCCCAACGCCGCGAACACCGCCGAGGTGCTCGCCCGCCTCACCGGGCAGGCGCCCGCAGGCGTCGAGGTCGTCTCCCAGCACCTCACCCACGCGGTGCTCGCCGTGCAGGGCCCGCGCTGCGACGAGGTCCTCGACGCGGTCGGTCTGCCCACCGGGCACGACTACATGTCCTTCGTCGCGGCCGAGCTCGAGGGGCGGCCGCTGGTCGTCTGTCGCACCGGCTACACCGGCGAGCGTGGCTACGAGCTGGTCTGCGAGAACGACGTGGCGGTGCCGCTGTGGGACGCCCTGACCGCGGCTGGGGAGGTCTTCGGCATGCTGCCGTGCGGTCTCGGCGCGCGCGACACCCTGCGGACCGAGATGGGCTATCCCCTCCACGGCCAGGACATCAGCCTCGACGTCACCCCGGTGCAGGCCCGGCTGGGCTGGGCCGTCGGCTGGCAGAAGGAGACGTTCTGGGGCAAGGGGCCGCTGGTCGCCGAGAAGGAGCAGGGCCCGGCTCGCGTGCTGCGAGGCCTGGTGGCCACCGGCCGGGGCATCCCGCGGCCCGGCATGCGGGTGCTGCTCGCTTCCGACATCCCGTTGGGGGAGGTGACCTCGGGGACGTTCTCACCGACCCTGCGCAAGGGCATCGGTCTGGCCCTGGTGGCGAGCCAGGTCACCGACGGCGCGGAGGTCTCGGTCGACGTGCGCGGTCGCCGCGAGGTGTTCACCGTGACCCGGCCGCCGTTCGTGAAGCCGGACGTCCGCGAGCCCTAGCCGAGGGCCAGCACCACCAGGCAGGTGGCGAACGCGACCTCCACGCAGGCACCGAGCACGTCGCCGGTCACGCCGTTGAGCCGGTGCACGCAGTGCCGGGCGAGGACGCCGGCGGCCACCAGCGGGACCACGACGGCGAGCAGCAGCGCTCGGAGGCCGAGGCCGGTCGCGCCGACCACCTCTGCGCCTGCGCCGTCCCACGAGCCGAGGAGCCGGAGGGTCGTCAGCGCCAGGGCGGTGACCACGACGGCGACCAGGAGCTGCGTGCGTGACACCGAGCCGGCCACCACGGCGCCGACGCCGTCCGGCCGCGCGGCGGGCACCCCGCGCGAGCAGACCGCCGGCAGGACGAGCCGGCTGACCAGCAGCGCCACCAGCAGGCCGTCGAGTCCGTCGCGGGTGAGCACGGACTGCAGCGCGGCGACCTGCACCACCAGGACGAGGACGACGGTGGCCACCCCGAACGGACCGACGTCGCCCTTGCGCATCACCTCGAGCGCCTGGTCGGCGGAGCGTCCGGAGCCGAGCCCGTCGGCGGTGTCGGCGAGGCCGTCGAGGTGCAGGCCGCGGGTGAGCACAGCGGTCATCGCGACGGCCAGCGCCGCCGCGAGCGATGGCGTCAGCCGGGACCCGGCGCCGAGCACCCACAGCACCACCACCACGACGAGACCGACCAGCAGACCCACCAGCGGGGCGAGCACCATCGACCACGCCGCCGTACGACGGTCCACCCGCGCGGGCGGGCGCACGGGGAAGGTCGTCAGCGTCCCCAGGGCGAGCCGGACCGCATCCTTCACAGCGAGAGGACCCGGCCCGCCACGCACCAGCGGACGTCCTCGGTCTCGGCCGCCAGGACCGCGTTGAGCCGGCCCATCGCGTCCCGGAAGCGGCGGCCGGACGCGCTGTCGGGCACCACGCCCTGACCGACCTCGTTGGTCACCGCGACCACCCGGCGCCGGGTCGATCGCCACGCCTGGACGAGCGCCGCCACCTCGTCGTGGACGGCCTTCTCGCCGGTCCCGGCCCAGACGTCGTCGTCCCAGGCATCGTGCCGGTCCATCACCCGGGTCAGCCACAGGGTCAGGCAGTCCACGAGCAGGGGGGGTCCGTCGGCGGCGAGCAGCGCCGGCAGGTCGATGGTCTCCAGCGTCGTCCAGTGAGGAGGGCGGCGGGTCTGGTGCAGCCGCACCCGCTCGGCCCATTCGTCGTCGTGCTCGGCGGGATAGGCCGTCGCGACGTAGACGACCTCGTCCTCCGCCGCCAGCAGCCGCTCGGCCTCGCGGGACTTGCCCGACCTGGCCCCACCGACCACCAGGGTCCGCAGGGTCCTCGGGCGGACCGGTCCCTCGCCGAGCGTGGTCCCGTCGTCGACCACCCGCGCCCCCCACGCGGCGAGACGGCGGCTCAGCTCGGGGGCCGCCGGGTTGTGGTGCGAGAGGTGGACGGCGACCACGTCGGTGTCCGCGGTGACGGCGCCCTTCGCGCGGAGCCGCCGCAGCTGCTCGGGGAACGTGGCGAGGTCGAGGTGGTCGGTGCCGTGGTCGGTGCGGTCCCCGAAGGTCTCCTCCATCAGCACCACGTCGAACGCGGCGTCCCGGACCGCCTCGACGGTGACGTCGGGGAGCGGCCCGGTGTCGGTGGCATAGAGCAGCCGGCCTCCGGGGCCCGTGACGTCGAAGAGGACGCACGCCCCGTCCTCCCCGTGGCGTGCGGCGAGCACGCGGACGTCGTACGCGCCGAGGGTGAGGCGGTCACCGGCCGCGACCGTCACGAACCGCACCGGGGAGTTCGGTGCCACCCACATCCGCGCCTGCTCGACGACGTCGGCGGGACCGACCACGTCGAGCGGGGCGTCGTCGTCGACCCAGGACCGGAACAGCAGGAACGCGGGCGAGCAGTGGTCGGGGTGCGCGTGGGTGACCAGCACGTGCCGCAGGCCGGTGAGGTCGTGTCCGGCGCGCTGTGCCGCCGCGGGGGTCTCCGGGCCGCAGTCGAGAAGAAGCACACCGTCGAGAAGTGCCGCGCTCTGGCCGCGCAGCGTGCCCGAGGTGCGGGCGACCGTGCACGAGGCGCACCCGCAGTGCGGGTTGGGCCAGCCGTCGGCCGACCCGGTGCCGAGCAGGGTCAGGTTCACCGCTCGAACACTGCCACCGCGTCGAACGCGGCGCGCCGCGACGCCCGTCGCAGGGCCCGCAGCAGCGCCGTGCCGGCGAGCCCCAGCACCAGGGCGGACAGCACCGAGCGGCCGAGGTCCCAGGGCAGAGAGGTGGTCAGGTAGAACACCGAGTAGCGGGACAGGTTCGCCCCGAAGGAGTCACCCGCCACGAACGACGTCTCCGGGCCGTAGGACGCGAACGGCCAGAACCAGAGGTTCATCACCATCCCGAAGACCAGCCCCGCCACGAAGGCGTACGTCGCCAGCCACCCGATCTCGAGGCGGCCGCGCGATGGTGGCAGGCAGCCGGCGAAGAACCCCACCCAGCCGGCCGCGATCATCTGGAACGGCAGCCACGGACCGACGCCGCCGGTGAGCAGCCCGCCGGTGAAGAGGGTGAGCGCTCCGAGGACGAACCCGAAGCCGCGACCGAAGACCCGGCCGCCGAGGATGATCACCGCGAAGCTCGGCTCCAGCCCGGCGGTGCCCGGACCGAGGGCCCGCAGTGCGCCGCCGACGGCGGTGAGCATGCCCAGCATCGCGACCGCCTTGGCGTCCAGGCCTCCCGCGGTCAGCTCGGCGAGCACCACGGCCGCGAGCAGTGGCAGGACCAGCACGAAGACCATCGGGGCGTCGCCCGAGTGCGAGGAGTCGAGGGCCGAGCCGGGCTGGGTGAGGAACGGCCAGCCGAAGGCCACGATCCCGACCGCGAAGGCCATCGTCAGGGCCAGTCCCGACCGAAGCCGCACCGGGACCAGGTCGCCGGCCCGGACCACCTGGGGGCGGCTCACGGTGCCACCGGCGCGATGGCCGCGAGGGCGACCGCGACCTCGGTCGGGGTGAGCCAGTGCTGCGGGGCGAGGACCTTGGCCACCTGGGGGGCGAACGCAGGCGAGGAGATCACGATGTCGGCCGTGGGGCCGTCGGCGACGAGCTCGCCCTCTGCCATCACCAGCACCCGGGTGGCGACCTCGGCCACCAGCTCGACGTCGTGGGTGGCCAGCAGCACGGCGTGCCCGTCGTCGGCGAGGTCGCGCAGGATCTCCACCAGCCGGTGCTTCGCGGTGTAGTCGAGCCCGCGGGTCGGCTCGTCCAGGAGCAGCAGCGGCGGCCGGGCGGCCAGCACGATGGCGAGCGCGAGGGTGAGCCGCTGGCCCTCGGAGAGGTCGCGCGGGTGCTGCTCGACGGGGACGCCCGGGGAGAGCCGGCGGAACAGCGTCAGCGTCGTGCCGGCCGGGACCCTCGCGTCCCGGTCCGCCTGGACGCACTCGCGGCCGACGGACGAGGCGTAGAGCAGGTCCGAAGGCACCTGCGGGACCATCCCGACGTGTCGCAGCAGCGCCGAGGGACGCAGGTCCGCCGGCGCCAGCCCGTCCACCTCGACCCGGCCGCTGGTGGGTCGCACCATCCCGACGAGCGCCTTGAGCAGCGTGGACTTGCCCGCACCGTTGCGGCCCATCAGCGCGACGGTCTGACCGGCGTCCAGGCGGACCGAGACACCCTGGACGGCCGGGACGCGTCCGTAGGACACCACCAGGTGCTCGGTGCTCGCGACAGCCCGCCCGTCCGTCGTACGTCGTGCCGGGGCCTCGGCGTCGGTGAGCAGCTCCCGCAGCGGGGCGGCCAGCCGTCGGGCGTCACGCACCGACAGCGGCAGCGGGTCCCAGCCGGCGATCCGGCCCAGCTCGACCACCGGCGGGGCGACGGGGGAGTCCCGCAGCACCTCGACGGGGAGGCCGGCCACGACGCCGCGGCCGTCCCCGGTCAGCAGGATCACCCGGTCGGCGTACTGCACCACCCGCTCCAGGCGGTGCTCGGCGAGCACGACGGTCAGGCCGAGGTCGTGCACCAGCCGCTGCAGGGTCGCGAGCACCTCCTCGGCGGCCAGCGGGTCCAGCGCGGAGGTGGGCTCGTCGAGCACCAGCACCCGCGGGTGCGTGGTCAGCACGGACCCGATGGCGACCCGCTGCTGCTGGCCCGCGGAGAGGTCCGCGAGCGGCCGGTTGCGGACCTCCGCGAGCCCGAGCAGGTCCAGGGTCTCCTCGACCCGCTTGCGCATCAGGTCGCTGGTCAGGCCCAGCGACTCCATGCCGTAGGCGAGCTCGTCCTCGACGGTGTCGGTGACGAAGCCGGCGAGTGGGTCCTGGCCGACGTAGCCGACCACGTCGGCGAGGTCGCGGGGACGGTGCGTGCGGGTGTCCCGGCCGTCCACGACCACCCGGCCGTGCAGGGTGCCTCCGGAGAAGTGCGGGACCAGGCCGTTCAGGGTGCGCAGCAGGGTGCTCTTGCCCGAGCCGGTGCGCCCGACGACGAGCGCGAGCTCGCCCTCGGGGATGACCAGGTCGACGCCGGTGAAGACCGGCCCGGGGGCGTCGGTGAAGGTGACGCCGACGGCGTCGAGCTCGATCACGCGGCCACCCCCACCCGGGGGGTCTCGTCGGCGTCGACGGGTCGCGACGGCGACGAGGCGAGCGGCAGGGGCGGAACGAGCACGGCCGGCAGCAGGCCGACCAGGATGCCGGCGCAGGCCAGCAGCGGCACCGGTGGCATCGCGGTGATGCTGGCCATGAAGAAGTCCGCAGGTGAGAGGTGCACGTCGACGAGCACCGCGGCCGCGGCGACGGCACCGGACCCGGCGACCAGCCACTCGGGCAGCGCCCACGGGTCGGGGCGGTACTTCGTGCGCCCGGTCCGGCGGCCCCCGAGGTGCAGGCCGACCCCGGCGACGACCAGTCCGAGGACGAGCATCGGTGAGCCGAGCCACGCCGACGCGGTGCCGTCGAGCAGTCCGTAGACCCCCACGCAGACGCCGAGCAGGCCACCGAAGACCAGCACGCCGGTGACGCGGCGCGAGACCCGGTCGGTGTCCGTCGTACGTCCGTAGCCGCGGGCGTCCATCGCGGCAGCCAGGTCCACCGACCGCTCCAGGGCGCCCTCGAGCACCGGCATCGCGAGCCGCCGCAGGCTGCCCAGCCCGCCGCCGCTGCGGCCGCGGAGCCGGTGCGCGGCCCGGACGCGCGCGGCGTCGCTGACCAGCTGTGGCGCGAAGGTCAGCGCGATGACGCAGGCGACCCCGACCTCGTAGAGCGCACCGGGGACGTAGCGCAGCAGCCGGCGGGCGCTGCCGAGCGCGTTGGCGGCACCGACGCAGCACAAGATGGTGGCCAGCTGGAGGCCCTCGTAGAACGCCCGGAGGATCGCCTCGAGGCTCACCTCACCACCCAGCTTGAGCCCGCTGCCCGACGGCATCGGCAGGGAGGGCAGCGTGACCAGCACGGTGGGTCCCTGGGCGCCGGTGGACAGCAGCGCCTGGAACAGGATGCGGACCACTATCACCACCAGCGAGAGCTTGAGGAAGGCGACATAGGAGCGCGCCCAGGGGGCGTTGCTGCGGCGGGCCGCCACCACGAAGCCGGTGACCGCCAGGATCAGCAGCAGCGGGACCGGGTTCTGGGTGCGGCTCGCCGCCGCGGCCAGCGCGATCGCCCACAGCCACCAGGCCCCCGGATGCAGGTTCCGGGGGAAGGTGAGGAGGTTCTGGGGGCGCATGGCGGGCGTCTCGCTCAGGCGTCCCGGCTGCGGCGGGTCAGCGCCAGGGCGCCGCCACCGAGCAGCACCACGACGACCACCACGCCGACGACCGGCCAGGGGAACCCGCTGTCGTCCTTCTTCGAGGAGCTCGTGGTCGCACCCGAGCCCGGGTCGGCCGCGGCGGGCATGGTGAACGCGACGTCCTTCTCGGCGGCAGGGGCCGGTGGGCTCTTCACCGTGACCGAGCAGCTCGAGGCCGGGTAGCCGTCGATCCCGCAGGTGAGCTGCTTCTGCACCCGCACGTCGGCGACCTGGTCGAGCACCTGCTGGCCGTTGGCGGCCGACGGTACGACGGCGCAGGCGGCCCGGGGCTTGGGCAGGACGTCGCCGCTCGCGGAGTCGGCCGCCGTGCCGTAGTCGATCAGCACCCCGACGCGCTTCTTGCCGGTGCCGGCCTTCGTGGAGCCGCAGATGTCGCTCAGGGAGTAGGTGGCGGCTGCGGTGCGAGGCTTGATGCCGTCGGCGGCCGAGGACAGTCCGTAGCGGTAGGCCTCGATCGCGCCGTCCTTCGGCTTGAAGTCGGCGGGACCGGTCTGGGCGAAGACGTAGGCGCCCTTGGACAGGTGGAAGTAGTTCCAGTAGCGGTAGCCGTCGGCGGCGCTCGCCGGGCCGGCGCCGACGCTGAGCACGGCGAGGAGGGCGACCAGCAGAGCGGGGAGGAGCCGGACGACGAGCCGGCGGTGCTGCGGAGAGCTGGGCATGGGTGCCCTTTCGGTTGCGGCGATGCACAGACGTACACCGGACCGCGGGCACCCCGCACGGGGGCGCCTGTCCGGCTCCGTCCCGTAGGCCTCGACGGGTGTGGGTGGAGCCGCCGTCCCTCCCGGCGTTCCGGCTCGCCGGGTGCGGAGGGGTGCTCCGTGCCCGGCCCACGGTTGCGGGTCAGCGCCGGCTTCTGGACCGGCTTTCCCGAAGGGGACAGTCGAGGAGAACGCTCCCACGCGGGCGGGGTGGCGTCAAAGCGGGGTCGCGTCCCCGCTCCGGGACGCCTGCTCGGAAGACCCGGTTAGGCTCCGCGCATGACGAACTCCCTGGAGCCCACCTCGTCCTTCGGCAGCTCGGACAGCGGTGCGCAGTCGAGCTGGCGCTGGCGCCTGGAGGACGCCTCGGGTGCCGAGGTGCCCGGCGCCGAGGGTGGCACGGCGTCCGGGGTCAGCGGGTTCCCCTCGCAGAGCGACGCGGAGTCCTGGATCGGCGAGGTCTGGCGCGAACTCCTCGACGAGGGCGTCGAGCAGGTGACCCTGTTCGAGGCGGACCGTGAGGTCTACGGGCCGATGGGCCTGAGCACCCCCGGCTGACGCCTCAGCCGAAGTCGCGCTTCGGCGGCGACTGGGTCTTCGCCGGGTCCCGTTGGACGACCCCGTCGAGGACCTCGTCGATCTTCGCGAGCAGGTCCGGCTCCAGCCGCACGCCGGCGGCCTTGACGTTCTCGGTGACCTGCTCGGGCCGGGAGGCGCCGATGATCGCCGCGGACACGTTCGGGTTCTGCAGCACCCAGGCGACGGCCAGGGTGGCCATCGACAGCCCCGCCTGGTCCGCCAGCGGCTGCAGCAGCTGCACGCGGGTCAGCACGTCGTCCTTGAGCCAGCGCGAGATCATGTCCGCGCCGCCCTTGTCGTCGGTGGCGCGGGAGCCGGTGGGATAGTCCTCGCCCGGCTTGTACTTCCCGGTCAGCACGCCCTGGGCGATGGGGGAGAAGACGATCTGGCCGATGCCGAGCTCCTCGCAGGCGGGCACCACCTCGGACTCGATCACCCGCCAGAGCATGTTGTACTGCGGCTGGTTCGAGACCAGGGGGATCCGCAGCTCACGGGCGAGCGCGTGACCGCGCCGGATCTCCTCGGCCCGCCACTCCGAGACCCCGATGTAGAGCGCCTTGCCGGCGCGGACGACGTCGGCGAAGGCCTCCATCGTCTCCTCGAGCGGCGTCTCGTAGTCGAAGCGGTGCGCTTGGTAGACGTCGACGTGGTCGGTGCCGAGTCGCTCCAGCGACCCGTTGATCGACTCCACGATGTGCTTGCGGGACAGCCCGTGGTCGTTGTGCCGGCCCGGGCCGGTGGGCCAGTAGACCTTGGTGAGGATCTCCAGGCTCTCCCGCCGCTCGCCCTGCAGCGCCTTGCCGAGCACCGTCTCCGCCGCGGTGTTGGCGTAGACGTCGGCGGTGTCGAAGGTGGTGATCCCCTCGTCGAGGGCCTGACGCACGCAGGCCAGTGCGGCGTCCTCCTCGACCTGCGAGCCGTGGGTGAGCCAGTTGCCGTAGGCGATGGCCGAGATCTTCAGGCCGCTCG
>JBDTXF010000032.1:0-12638 GCA_040006355.1 Nocardioidaceae bacterium
GCGAGCGGTGCACGTCGAAGAAGCCCTGCACCTCGGCGATCACGTCGTCGAAGCGACGGGTCTTGTAGCCCGAGGACGCCTCGAAGGTGTTGCCGTGCATCGGGTCGCACACCCACGCAGCCGTCACCCCGGCGGCCGTGACCTTCTCGACCAGGTCGGGCAGCCGGTCCCGGATCCTGCCGGCGCCCATCCGGGTGATGAAGGTCAGCCGGCCCGGCTCGTCGTCGGGGTTGAGCCGCTCGGCGAGCGCGATGGCGTCATCGGGGCTGGTCGACGGGCCGAGCTTGACCCCGATCGGGTTGCGGATGTGGGAGAGCAGCTCCACGTGGGCCCCGTCGAGCTGGCGGGTGCGCTCGCCGATCCAGACGAAGTGGCTCGACACGTCGTACGGCTGGTCGGTGCGGGAGTCGATCCGGGTCAGGGCGTGCTCGTACTCCAGGATCAGCGCCTCGTGGCTGGAGTGGAAGTCGACCCGGTGGAACTCGTCGGGGTCGGCGCCGATCGCCTGCATGAAGGTGAGCGCGCGGTCGATCTCCTGACCGAGCTTCTCATAGCGCCGGCCCACCGGGGACGACAGCACGAAGTCGGTGTTCCAGGTGTGCACCTGCCGGAGGTCGGCGTACCCACCGGTGACGAAGGCCCGCACGAGGTTCAGCGTCGCCGCCGAGGAGTGGTAGACCTCCACCAGCCGTGCCGGGTCGGGGATCCTGGACTCCGGGGTGAACGCATAGCCGTTGACGGCGTCCCCGCGGTAGGCCGGGAGCGTCACGCCGTCGCGGGTCTCGTCGTCGGAGGACCGGGGCTTGGCGTACTGACCCGCCAGCCTGCCCAGCTTCACCACCGGCACCGAGGCGGCGTAGGTGAGCACCACGGCCATCTGCAGCAGCACCCGGAGCTTGTTGCGGACGTTGTCGGCGGTCACCCCGTCGAAGGTCTCCGCGCAGTCGCCGCCCTGGAGCAGGAACGCCTCGCCGCGGGCGACGGCCGCCAGCTTGGTCTTCAGCTCGTCACACTCACCCGCGAACACCAGCGGCGGGACGCTCCGCAGCTTGGCGACGGCGGCGTCCAGGGCCACGGGATCGGGCCACCTGGGCTGCTGGGCTGCGCCGAGAGCATGCAGGGAAGCAAGGTCGGGGACGGACGTGTGACTCACCGCTCCAGCCTACGGCCCCTTGTAGGCTGCCCCGGTGCCCGAGGTGACGGTGCGAGACGCACAGCGCGGCGATGCCCGAGCCATCGGCGAGATCTGGGCGGGCGCCGTCCCCTACCTGGTGCGGTCACCGGCGAGGGCCTCCGCCGACCTGCGCGAGGACAAGTCCCTGGGCAGACGGCGGTTCATGGCCCTGGTCGGGGACGTGCCCGCCGGCACCGCGACGGCCCGCACGATCGAGTCCGCCGACGGCAGCCACGAGGTGTTCCTCAGCGTCGAGGTGCATCCTGAGCTCGGCAGCCGCGGGGTCGGCACGGCTCTGCTGGCGACGGCGGCCGGCACCTTCCCCGGAGCGGCGTTCCTCAGGGCGGTGAGCAGCGACGACCCGATCGCGATGGCGTTCGCGGTGAGCAACGGCTTCCTGCCCGAGGGTGAGCACCAGGTCGCCGTGGTCGACACCGCGTCCGTCGCTGCCCCCGGCCCGGTGCCAGATGGGCTGCGCGCCCTGTCGCTGGACACGCTGCCGGACCTCCGGCTGCTGATGCAGACCTACAACGTGGCGGCCTTCGTCGACCCGAGCGGCCTGACCCGGCCCTTCACGCTCAAGCAGCTGCGCGCCGACTGGTGGTCCAGCCCCGACAACGCACCCGAGCTGTCCTGGGGGCTGCTGGCGCCTGGCCCGTCGGGTGCCGTCCTCGCGGCGTTCGCGAGCGTGCAGGTGGACTGGGCGCGCGGCCGGTCCTGGAGCAGCATGACCGCGACGCACCCGGACCACCGCGGACGCGGCCTGGCCTCATGGGTCAAGCGCCGCATGCTCGCCGCGCTGCACGAGGCGGGCCTGCCCCAGGCGTGGACGGCCAACGACTTCTCGAACGCGCCGATCCTCGCCGTCAACGCCTCGCTGGGATACCGGCAGGTGGCGCGGTCGGTCCGGGTCGGACGTCGCGGCATCGTCACCCGCTGAGCGAGTCCCGGCGATGATGCCAGCCGGAACGGCGCTTGGCCGTTGCAGATGTTGGTCACCCCAAGCGGGTTCCCCGGCTCACGGCCTCCGGTGCAGCAGCAGCGGGAGCACGACGGACGCGCCCGCCCGTCGCAGCACCGCTGCCGCGACCGTCACCGGCCACAGCGAGGAGGACGCGTCCACGACCAGCAGGACCGCCCTGCCCGCGACCGCGTCCGCGACACCCGAGGCGTCGAGGTGGTCGCGCCAGAAGGCCGCCTCGTCGGACGAGCTGAGCTCGCGCAGGTCCGGCGGCGTCGGCGGCCCGGCCAGCGAGGCACGGTCCATCCGGCCCACCGAGGCGATGTGGTCGGCCACCGACCCGGTCAGCTGCGGGGAACCGGTCGCGGTCAGGTCCACCACCACCTCCGGCCGCGCCGGCCACGAGGTGCGCCACTGGCCGAGCAGCCGGACGCAGGCGTCGGTCACCTCGACTGGAGCCGGGGCGTCGCGTGCGAAGACGGCCGCGATCGTCTCGCGCCACTCCGGGGCATCGGCGAAGACCAGCGTCCGGCCCGGCGCGTGCGCCTCCTCGGCGGGGATCCGGCCCCGCGAGCCGAAGGCGCCGCCCGGCCACATCTTGCGGGGCTCCAGGACATGCACCTGCCCGCGCAGCAGGGCGGTCACCGTCGCCACCGTCTCCGGCGACGGCGCACCCTCGAGACCGTCGGGGAGCCTCCCCCGGCACACCGAGCACCGGCCGCACGGCTCGGCCGCCGGGTCGTCGAGGGACTCCTGGAGCAGCTCCATCAGGCAGCGCTCGCCGCGGACGTAGGCCCGCATGATCTCGGCCTCCCGGCGGCGGACCGCGACCACGCCGTCGTAGTGCTCGTGGTCGTAGGTCCAGGGTTTCTGCGTGCCGAGCCAGCCGCCCTCCACCCGGTCGACGACGCCGTCGACGGCCAGCTGCTTGAGCATCAGCTCGACGCGCCCCCGTCGCACCCCCGACTGGGCCTCGATGGCCACCACGCTCATCGGCTCGCCCGGCGACCGGTCCAGGACGTCGAGGACCGCTCGCACCTGCTCGGGCCCCGGGATGGTCGAGGTCGCGAAGTACTCCCACACCCCCGAGTCGGCGTCAGAGGGCAGCAGCACGGCGTGCGCGCGCTCGATCGCGCGCCCGGCCCGGCCGACCTGCTGGTAGTAGGACACCGGTGACGGCGGCGCCCCGACGTGCACCACGAACCCGAGGTCCGGCTTGTCGTAGCCCATCCCCAGTGCCGAGGTCGCGATCAGCGCCTTGAGCCGGTTGTCGCGCAGCGCGTCCTCGAGCTGGTGGCGCTGCGCGGCCTCGAGCTGACCCGTGTAGGCCGCCACCGGCACGGTGTCTCCGTGCACGTCGCGGACCGCGGCCGCGAGCCGCTCCGCGTCGGCGACGGCGAGCGCATAGACGATGCCGGACCCCCCGAGCCGGGGCAGGTGGTCCACCACCCAGGCGTAGCGCTCCAGCGGCGAGAGCCGGTCGACCACCGACAGCTCGAGGCTGGCGCGGGCGAGCTGGCCGCGCAGGACCAGGGTCGCGTCGCCGAGCTGCTGCGCCACGTCGTCGGTGACCCGCTGGTTGGCCGTCGCGGTCGTGGCGAGCACCGGGGTGCCGGGGTTGAGCCGCTGCAGGACGTCGGACACCCGGCGGTAGTCGGGGCGGAAGTCGTGCCCCCAGTCGGAGACGGCGTGCGCCTCGTCGATCACCAGCAGTCCCAGCTGTCCGGCGAGCCCGTCGAGCACCCGTCGGCCGAAGCCCGGGTTGGCGAGCCGCTCGGGCGACACCAGCAGGACGTCGAGCGCGCCGCTGCGCAGGTCGGCCTCGACCGCTGACCACTCGTCGATGTTCGAGGAGTTCAGGGTGGCCGCCCGCAGTCCGGCCCGCCCCGCGGCTGCGACCTGGTCGCGCATCAGCGACAGCAGCGGGGAGACCACGAGCGTCGGGCCGGCGCCCTCGGCGCGGCGCACGGCAGTGGCGGCCCAGTAGACCGCCGACTTGCCCCAGCCGGTCGCCTGCACGACCAGCACCCGGGCCCCCGGCTCGCAGAGCGCGCTCAGCGCCGTGGCCTGGTCCTCGCGCAACCGCGCCTCGGGGCCGGCCATCGCCGTGATCACCCGCTGCGCGACGACGCCCCGCTCGTCGCTGAGCACGGAGAGTGTGGTTGCCATGCACCCACCGTAGGCGGGGCGTCCGACACCGTCGGCGTCCGTCACGCCGACCCGGCCCGTCTGCAGGTCTCACGTGCGCCGAGTCGGCTTGTCTGCAGGTCTCACGTGCGCCGAGTCGGCTTGTCTGCAGGGCTGCGGGTGCGCTCACGTCGGCGTAGGCCCTGTTGTGGCCGATCCCGGAAGGACTACCTGGTTGTGGCCCCTGGCTGCAGGTCTTCGGGCGGAAAACGTGCGGGGATCGGCCACTTGCTGGGCGAGCCCCGAGCAAAGCACTGAACCCAGCACCAGAGAGTCTCGATGAGTGCAGCGGGCCCAGCTCAGCCGAAGAAGACCTCGGCCTCGGCGTACTGCTCGGGCCGCACGAGCTTGAGCTCGCCGGTGCCCTCGAGGAGCGGGACCCGGACGATGTCGGCGCCGCGAAGGGCGACCATCTTCCCGTAGTCCTTCTCGGCGACCGCGGTGACGGCGTGCAGCCCGAAGCGGGTCGCGAGCCAGCGGTCGAAGGCGGTGGGGGTGCCACCTCGCTGGACGTGGCCGAGCACCACCGCGCGCGCCTCCTTGCCCGTCCTGGCCTCGATCTCCTTGGCGAGGCGGTCGCCGATGCCGCCGAGCCGGACGTGGCCGAAGGCGTCCTGCTCACCGCTGACGAGCGTCATGTCGCCGCCGTCGACGGGGAGGGCTCCCTCGGACACCACGATGATCGGGGAGTAGTGCGACTTGAACCGGGTCTCGACGTAGGCGCAGACCTTCTCGATGTCGAAGGGCAGCTCCGGGATCAGCACGACGTTGGCGCCGCCCGCGATGCCCGAGTGCAGGGCGATCCAACCCGCGTGGCGTCCCATCACCTCGACGACCAGGACCCGGTGGTGTGACTCGGCCGTGGTGTGCAGCCGGTCGATCGCCTCCATCGCGATGTTGACCGCGGTGTCGAAGCCGAAGGTGAAGTCGGTCCCCGAGAGGTCGTTGTCGATCGTCTTGGGCACTCCGACGACGTTGACACCGAGGTCGGCGAGCTTGGTGGCCACGCCGAGGGTGTCCTCGCCGCCGATGGCGATCAGCGCGTCCACCCCGTTGGCCGCGAGGTTCTCCTTGATCTTCTCGACGCCGCCCTCGATCTTGAACGGGTTGGTGCGCGAGGACTTCAGGACGGTCCCGCCCCGGGGCAGGATGCCACGGACCTGGTCGATCCCGAGCGGCGTGGTCACGTTCTCCAGCGGGCCACGCCAGCCGTCGAGGAAGCCGACGAAGTCGAAGTCGTACTCCTTGACGCCCTTGCGCACGATGGCCCGGATCACCGCGTTCAAGCCGGGACAGTCGCCCCCGCCGGTCAGAACTCCCACGCGCATGTCTCGGACTCCTCAGATGTTCGGGTGTGACGGTCGCCATCGACCCTATAGATGACCCGGCGGTCGCGTGCGCGGAGGCTGAGCACGTTCCGCATGGTGGTCCGGGCTACGGCAGGAGGGCCAGCTCGGACCGGGCCCGCTCGAGAGTCTCCTGCGCGACGGCGTAGCGCTCCTGGGCGCGGTCGCGCTTGTCGTGCGCCGCGGACGCCTCCTCGTCGAGCGTCTCCAGCTCGTGCTCGAGCTCGGCCAGCTGGCGCCGGGCCTGGTCGAGCTCGTCGGCGGCCTGAAGGGTGCGCGCCTGGACCTTCGCCACCCGCTTGTCCGCCTTGCGTCGCCGCTTCTGCGCGTCGTCGGCATCCGCGACCGCCCGGTCCACGGCCGCCTGAGAGGCAGCGCGCGCGGTCGCGCTCTCGGCCTCCCGGGCCCGTTTCGCCTCGTCGGGCGCAGGCTCCGGATCCGGTACGACGCTGAGCCCGGGTCGCGCGGGGGCGGGCCGGGTCCGCGGCCTCGCGGTCAGGCCGATCGCCGCCGGCACCGCGACGGCGTCGACCACCTCGGCCGCACCCACACCGGTGGCGGCCAGCGCGGCGACCAGCAGCCCGCTGCGCACGGCGGCTGCGGCGTCCTCGTCGACCATCGCGGCGTGCAGGGTGCCCTGCACCTGGTCGGCGACCGCCTCAGTGACCTTCTGCCCGAGCTCGCCCGCCAGCACCCTGCCCTGGTGGGTGACGGCCGCAGTCAGCTGACGACGCTGCCGGGTCAGCTCGCGGAGCGCGTCGCCGTCCAGGTCGGCCTGGGCCTTGCGCAGGGAGGCGCCGAGGTCGAGGACCTGCGCCATCTGGTCCCCCTGGTGCCGCATCATCATGTTCACCACCCAGGCTGACAGCGACGGCTTGCGGAGCTCTCCGACCCGCTTGGCCAGCGATGCGTCGCCCTCCCCCTTGGTCTGCCTGGCCCACTGGTTGCGGGTGCCGGTGAACTCGCCGGGCGCAAGCGCATAGAGCTCCTCGGCGATGCTCAGCAGCGGGTCCGTGGCCACCTCACGAGGATAGGACCGCAGACCCGTTCCGCATCCGACGTAGGCGGCGTACGTCAATCGGGTGAGGCCTCGACCACTGCGCCGCTCCTACGGTGATGGCCGGACGGGGTGGGATGCGATGCACCGACACGAAGCACGTGCTCGTGGGTGCATTGCTGCGACCCTCGGTGTGCTCCTCCTCGTGGGCACCCTCCTCGTGGGCGTGCCCGGCACCAGCGTCGCGGCGGACACCGGCCTCTACGTCGACAAGACGGTCGCCGCGTGCTCGGACACCGGCCCCGGCACCGCCGACACGCCGTACTGCACGATCGTGAAGGGCGTCAGCCAGCTGCAGGCCGGCCGCACCCTGTTCATCGGGGACGGGACCTACGCGGAGACGGTGAAGCCCCTCGTCTCCGGGACCGCTGCCGCGCCCGTCTCCGTCACCTCCTGGCCGGGGCGCTCCCCCGTCATCGGCACCGGGCTGGTCAACGGCGCACTGGTGTCGAGTCGCAGCTACGTCGTCTTGTCGGGCCTGACCTTCTCCGAGACCGTCGCCGACGGCGTCAACGTGTCATCGAGCAACCACGTCACGGTGTCCGGCAACACCGTGCGCGGTGCCGGCGAGCCACGGCAGGGCGAGACCGCGCCGGGGATCAGCGTCCGGTCGACGAGCAGCTCGACGGTCACCGGCAACACGGTGGACCACAACAGCGACCACGGCATCTACGTCACCGGTTCGACCAGCACCGGCAACCTCGTCGCCGACAACGCCGCGAGCTTCAACGCCGAGGGCTGGCGGCGCAACGCCAACGGGATCGACGTGCTGGGCCCGGGCAACACCGTGCTGCGCAACGTCGTGCACGACAACGAGGACTCGGGACTCCAGTTCTTCACCGGCGGCAACAACAACCTGGCCGCGCTGAACGTGTCCTACCGCAACGGCGACCACGGCATCGACGACTACGGCGTCACGGGCGGTCGGCTGATCGGCAACACCGTCTACCGCAACTGCACGAGCGGGATCAACGTCGAGGGCACGTCGGGCAGCTACCTGGTGGCGAACAACATCGCCGTCGACAACGCGGTCTATCCCGCCTACAACGACGTGTCCTGCGCGCGTCGCGCCGGCAACATCGGCATCTGGGACAGTGCCCCCGCCTCGACCACGGTCGACCACAACCTCGTCTGGCTGAGCAAGACCACCTTCACCAACGCGAGCGGCCAGGAGAAGCCTGCGCCGATGTATACCTACGGGTCCGGCTACACCACCCTCGCTGCGATGCAGGCGGCCACCCACCAGGAGGCCAACGGCGTCCAGGCCGATCCCCGCTTCACGTCTGCCGCGACCGGCGACCTGCGCCTCTCGGCAGGATCCCCCGCGGAGGACCGGGCCGACTCCGGGGTGGCGGGCGAGCAGGACACCGACCTGCTCGGCAACGCCCGCGTGCGGGACCCGTCGGTCGACAACTCCCACGCGAGCGGGCCACGGCCGTACGACGACCTGGGGGCCTACGAGCTCCAGCCGCCGGTGCTGCAGCGGCCCACCGCCGGCCTGACCGCCACCCCGGCCACCGGCACCGCACCCCTGCAGGTCAACGCGGACGCCTCCACCAGCACCGACCCCCAGGGCCAGACCCTCACCTACGCCTTCGACTACGGGGACGGCACCACCAGCGGCACCCAGACCAGCCCCACCACCACCCACGGCTACACCACCGCCGGCACCTACCAGCTGTCGGTGACCGTCCGCGACACCAGCGGGCTCACCGACACCGCCACCCGCACCATCACCGTCACCACAGCGCCACCGCCGCCGTCCGCACCCACCGCCCGCCTGACCGCCACCCCGGCCACCGGCACCGCACCCCTGCAGGTCAACGCGGACGCCTCCACCAGCACCGACCCCCAGGGCCAGACCCTCACCTACGCCTTCGACTACGGGGACGGCACCACCAGCGGCACCCAGACCAGCCCCACCACCACCCACGGCTACACCACCGCCGGCACCTACCAGCTGTCGGTGACCGTCCGCGACACCAGCGGGCTCACCGACACCACCAGCCGCACCATCACCGTCACCACAGCGCCACCCCCCGCGCCGGCCGCCTACGTCGGATCGGTGGCGACGAACTACTCGACGAGCACCAAGACAGCGGGCTACGTCACCGTCTGGAGGTCCGCCGGCGTGCGGGCCGGGGACCTCGTGCTGCTGACCGTCGAGCTGGGCGGCACCGCACCCACCGGGCGGGTCAGCGCGACCGACGCGGCCGGGAACACCTACACCACGGCCGCCGACGTCGCGGACGGCAGCGGCAACCGGCTGCTGATGCTCTCGGGCGTGGCCTCGACGGCGCTGGCCGTCAACGACCGGATCACCGTCACCTTCCCGACCGCGACGAGCTACCGGATCTTCGGCGACGAGCTTAGTGGCGTCCACCGGGTCGACCAGGCCTCGACCGCGCTCGGCGCGGCCTCGACGTACGCCTCAGGGGTCGCCCAGGCGACCACCGGCAACGAGGTGGCCGCCGGTGCGGTGCTGCTGCCGGCCGGTCCGGGCGCGCCGACGTGGGCGAGCGGATGGAAGGACCTCGGGCCAGCCGCAGTCGGGTCCGCCCAGCTCGGGAGGGCCTACCGGCTGGCCGGGGTCGGGAGCTACACGGCGACCGGCACGGCAGCAGGACCGTGGCTCGCGGCCGTGGTCACGCTGGCGCCGTGAGCCGGCGCCTGCCTCACTCCTCGTCCTCGAGGCCCTGCTCGAAGGCGTAGCGCACCAGCTGGACCCGGTTGTGGAGCTGGAGCTTGCGCAGGGTGTTCTGGACGTGGTTCTGCACGGTGCGGTGGGACAGGAACAGCCGCTCCGCGATCTGCTTGTAGGACATCCCCTTCGCCACCAGCCGCAGCACCTCGGTCTCCCGGTCGGTGAGGCGTGGCGTGTCAGTGCCCGCGGAGCCCGCCGCGGTGGCCGGGGCGTCCGAGAGCCGGCGGTACTCACCGAGCACCAGCCCGGCCAGCCCCGGCGTGAAGACGGTGTCGCCCTCGGCCACCCTCGCCACGGCGGACAGCAGCTCCTCGCGGGACGCGGACTTCACGAGGTAGCCGGTCGCCCCCGCCTTGACCGCCTCGAGCACGTCGGCCTGCTCCCCCGACGCAGACAGGATCAGCACCCGCACGGTCGGGTCCGCCTTGACCAGGGTGGCGGTCACCTCGACCCCGTCCGGCGCCGGGATCTGCAGGTCGAGCACCACCACCCGCGGACGTACGGCGCGAGCACGCGTCACAGCTTCGGTGCCGGTGGACGCCGTCGCGGTCACCTCGAAGCCGGCCTCGGTCAGGTCGCGGGCGACGCCCTCACGCCACATCGGGTGGTCGTCGACGACCATCACCGTGATCGGACCCGACACGCTGCCTCCCCCGCCCGCGGGACGGACGGCCCCGGTTGGGGGAAGGCTACCGACCTCAGCCCGGGCGTTGATACCGTCCGCGCCGATGCACCAGCGGCACCTCGTCGTCGCGGATCTCCACCTTCTCCACCACCCCCTCGAGCAGCAGCGACCAGCCGACCTCCCGCCCGGGCTGCGCCACGCGGATCGCCGCCCACGCCGACGCGCCGTCGAGCAGCGGGCCCCAGGGCGTGTCCGTCCAGTCGCCGAGCCGGAACATCCCGCCGGGTGCGGGCGCGGTCCCCGCGAACGCCTCCGCGATGTCCCGGTGCCCCCACTGCAGCAGCTGCACGACCGCCGTACCCCCGTCGCAGAGCGCGAGGGCGAGGTCGGAGTCAGGGTCGACGAGCCCGAGCAGCCGGGCCGGCTCGCCGCCGGCGACCATCATCGAGGAGACCGTGAGGCCGGTGTGGGAGCGCGGCCCGCCGGTGGTCCACAGCGTCACCACGCCGCCCAGGCGACCTCGCAGCCTCCGGACCGGGTCCCGCTCGGACTCGGGCTCGAGGAAGGGATGTTCGGTGTGGATGGTCACGACTGCAGGCTAGACCGACCAGAGGGTGAGACGGCACCACACAGTCCGGAATCGTGAGACAGCAAATTCTGGCGTTTTAGCACATATGATGGGTGCAACGACCGATACTGACGCATAGGGAGGTGTGACCGCGTGGCTGATCTGCGACGACTGACCTACGTCCGTCCCTGCAAGCAGTCCGACGACGTCTTCCTCTACGACGTCTTCTGCACCACCTGGCAGAGCGAGGTCGCCGCCCTGCCCAACCAGAACCTCGCCCGGCACGTGCTGCGCATCCAGCACATCGCCCAGGAGCGCCGCTTCGCCGGCCGCTACCCCGGCCACCAGCGCTACGTCCTGATGCACGAGGGCGAGGCGGCCGGGCGGCTCTACCTGCACGAGAGCGGCTCGACGATGCAGATCGTCGACCTGACCCTGCTGCCGCAGTTCCGGCACCTCGGCATCGGCTCCCGGCTCCTCGTGGACCTGATGAAGCAAGCCGTCCAGGACAGTGCGGTGATCACCACCGAGGTCGGGCGGCGCATCAAGGACGTCACCGGCTTCCTCGCCGCGATGGGCTTCGACCTGGTCTCCGTGGACGACCTCGACAACCACTTCGAGTGGCGACCCACCTCCGTCGAGGCCCCTGCCGAGTCATTGCCGCTCGGGCAGGGCGCGGGCGCCGCTCTCCGCAGCGTCGGGCGCTAGACCGGCACCACCAGCTCCCACTCGGTGCCCTGCCCCGCTGAGGTCGCCACGCTGGCCGTCCCGCCGAGGTCGGCCGTCCGACCGCGGATCGACTCGCTGACCCCCAGCCTGCCCTCGTGGGCTGCCTGCTCGAGCCGGCCCGCGGGGATGCCTGGCCCGGCATCGCGGACCGTCACCACGACCCGGCCGCCGACCTGCTCGACCAGCACCCAGGCCGGCTCGTCCACCCCGACGTGCCGCGCGACGTTGTCCAGGCAGGCCGCCACGACGGACCTCAGCCCGTCGACCACCCGCTCGGCGAGCAGCGCCCGCTCGGCCGGCCCGGACACGGTCACCGTCCGCGAGCAGAGCGCCGACAGCGCGACGACGAGCGCCGCCGTCGCGGTCGCGCCGGCCGTCGCCGTCACGACGTTGCCCTGCACGAGGGCACGCAGCGTCACCTCCTGCTCCCCCGCCAGCCGGCCGAGCTCCGCGTCACCCCCTGCCTCGGTGCCGCGCCGCTGGACGAGCGCGAGGACCTGGAGCACGCCGTCGTGGACCGCGCGCGCCAGCCGGGCACGCTCACCGAGCACCGCGGCGATCCGCTCCGCCTCGGCCCGCGCCTCGCTCGCCTCCCGGATCAGGCTGGTGGAGTAGCCGACCACCCCCGCGGCCAGCAGCAGCAGGAAGATGTTGCCCCAGGTGGTCCCGTTGGGGCCGTTGCGCACCGACAGGTCCAGCAGCGACATCAGCACTGCGGCGACCAGCCCGCCGCGCCAGCCGTGCGTGACGGCCCACGCCAGCACCGCGGTCATCACCCAGAACGACGGCATGGTGGCGGCGTGCCGCTCCAGCATCGCGTCGCTCTGCACGTACGGCGTGGAGAGCAGCGTCGCCGCGGCCACCACCACGTCACTGACCAGCAGCGGCAGCCCACGACGACGGGGCGCGTCGTAGGCCCAGGTGGCCAGCAGCGTCCAGGCCACGATGACGCCGATCACGACCCAGCCCGCGGCCGGGTGCTCGAACTCGCGCCAGCGCGAGATGTTCAGGGCGACCGCGTAGGTCGCCACCAGCAGCCGGAGGACGGCCAGCGCACGGAAGAGGGTGGTCTCCACCTGGTCGGCGACCGGGTCGTGCAGACCGCCGCGGTCGGCCGGCCGCACCATGCTCAGGAGGCTTTGAGCGCGGGGCTTCCCGGCTCCCCCTCGGCCCCGTCGGTGTCCGGCATCGGCTTCCTGGCCTCCTTGTCGAGAGCCTTGGCGCGCGAGGCGTACATGTCGACGTACTCCTGGCCGGAGAGCCGCATGATCTCGTACATGATCTCGT
>JBDTXF010000033.1:0-12353 GCA_040006355.1 Nocardioidaceae bacterium
CTGGCGACACCCCCGCGGCGGTGGCGATCTCGCGCACGGTCACCGCGTCGTGGCCGCGCTCGGCGAACAGGCGCAACGCGGCGTTGCGGATGTTCGCCCGGGCGGTGAGGTCCCGTCCGTCTGAAATTGAACTCATATTCAGGATTCTAAACACTTGTTCAGTAGCGCACAAGCGTCCTGACTCTGCCGGGCGCGGACGAGCGCGAGCTCCTTGTCGGCCGATGCGGGCGAGCTCTGGCTTCGCCTCTCCGGTGTGTCCGGGGGCCGGTGCAGGAGATCACCTCAGCAGGGTGGGCTCAGACAGCGGTTCTCCAGAGACGTCAGGGCTCTGGCTCCGAGGGTCTGCCTCGGGGGCGAGCTCGGTCGTCTCGCGGAGGAACTGCACCTCGTCGTTGCTGGGTTCCGGTAGGTCGAACTCCTCGGCGGCACGCCGACCCGACCACACTGCGGCCGCGATGGTGCTCGGCGCCCAGCAGTCACCCACGCCGCGCACCGTCTTGAGCTGACCCAGCTCCTGGCGCTCGGTGAGCTCGAGCAACAGCTCCTCGCGAGGAAGTCGTGCCGTCACGAGGACCACGGCGTCGGTCGCCAGAGCTCGAGTCTGCTTGGTGTAGACGTCCACCAGCCGCACTCCGCCCGGGCTGATCGAGTCGACGGACGTGTCGGTGATCCTGACGATGCCTTGTTCGATGAGCCGGCGCTGGATCTTCGTGACCTCGAAGGTGTTGACGGTCCAGGGCGACACCTGCGCAGCCGGTGTGACGATGCTGACCTCGTAGCCCTCGCTGCGCAGCAGCTCCGCCAGCACCCCGCCGAGGTAGTAGTAGTCGTCGTCGTAGACCACGACCGAACGACCTTCGGGGCGCCTGCCCGCGAAGAGGTCGTCGGGGCCGAGCACCTGAGCGCCCTCCTCGATCTGCAGCGCAGACATGTGCCAGCGACCGACACCGTCGGTCCGCCAGCTCGCCCCGGTGGCGACGATGACGTTCTCGAACTCGAACTCGACGATGTCGTCCGCCGACATCGGGCTCTCGCGGAAGACCTCGACGTTCGAGAGGTCCGCGATGCCCTGCTCGCGGTAGGCGCGGACCCGGTTCCAGGCCGAGAGCCCCGGGAGCCGTGACTCCTGGGTGACCCGTCCACCGAGCTCGCGGGTGGCCTCGACCAGGGCGACCTCGTAGCCGCGTACGCCGAGGGCACGGGCCGCCTCGAGCCCTGCAGGTCCCGCACCGACCACCATGACCCGGGCATCGGAACCACGCACGCGGATCCGCTCGGGGTGCCAGCCTCGTCGGAACTCCTCACCCATGCTGGGGTTCTGCGTGCACCGGATCGGTGACATGGTCTGGTCGCCGGTGACGCAGATGTTGCAGCCGATGCACTCCCGGATCGTCTCCAGCCGGTTCTGCTGGATCTTGTTCGGCAGGAACGGGTCCGCGATGGAGGGCCGGGCAGCGCCGATCAGGTCCAGGATGCCGTTCTTCACCTGCCGCACCATCGCGTCCGGAGAGGTGAACCGCCCCACACCCACCACGGGCTTCGACGTGAGCTGCTTGAGACCGACGACGTACTGCTCCTGACCACCTTCGGGACCGAACCGCGACGTGACGGAGTCGCTCTCCCACGAGCCCATGGCGAAGTCCCACAGGTCGGGGATCTCGCCGAGCGACCCGAGCACGCCCTGGATGTCGGATCGATTGATGCCGGCCTCGCCGTACTCCTCGTCGATCGTGATGCGGCAGGCGACCGCGGCCTTGCCGTCGACCTCCTCGGCCGTGTCCTCGAGGATCTCTCGCAGCAGCCGCATCCGGTTCTCCAGGGAGCCGCCGTACTCGTCGGTGCGGGTGTTGTAGCGAGGCGACAGGAAGTGGTGCATCGTGCTGTAGCCGTGAGCGGCGTAGACGTAGACCAGGTCGTACCCGACCTCGAGGGACCGACGAACCGCCTGGCGGTGCCATCGCCGGAGGTCAGCGATGTCGCGCTTGCTCATGGCGCGAGCCTGCACCGGTGCGATGGTGTCGGGGGCGACCGGGAGGTGCGCCGGCCCGAGCGGGGTCTCGCGGCTGTACTGGTTGGGGGCATTCATGCCGTTGTGCGCCAGCTCGATGCCGGCCAGTGCGCCACCCTCGTGGATCGCGTCCGCGATTCGCGCGAGGGCCGGCAGGTCCTGGTCATCCCAGATCCGGAGCTCGATGAACGGCGCGATGTCCGAGGTCGCGTGGATCTCCACCTGCTCGGTGCACACGACGGCCCAGCCGCCCTCGGCCTTCACCTTGCGCATGGCCGCCTGGGCGCTGGGGTCCCGGTATCCCATCCCGTTGCAGTGCGGCACCTGATAGAACCTGTTCTTGGTGACCAGCGGGCCGATGCGGACCGGCTCGAACAAGATGGCGTACGGGTTGGCCGCCTCGATGTTCATGAGCTCCGCTCTCGACTGCTGGCCGCGGCTCGCGGTGCCTCGTCGCCGGTCAGCCTGTCCGAGGGCAGCGGGACCGTGCTGGCGGTGTCCACCTCGACTCTCACCGTACGCACGGGCGCGCCGAGGAGGTAGCCGACGACGCCGAGGACCAGCAGCACTGCCAAGGTGCCCAGGGTGAAGACCTCGAACTGGCTCTGGGTGACTCCCCAGTACTCCATGAACGGATAGTCCAGACCGAACAGTCGCTCCAGGGTGCCCGGGAAGATGGCCACCCAGGAGCCGAGCAGGATCCACGCGAAGCACACCCAACCGAGCACGGCGAAGCCGGCATTCGACACCGGCACCCGGTAGGGCCGGACGACGTCGGGATACATGCGGCGCAGCTTGATGGCAGCCGGGATGACCAAGAGGTAGCTGAGCAGGAACGTGGTGATGGAGATGAGGAGCACCACGCCGAAGATGGACGCCGACGTGCCGGTGGTCAGCTGCATCGCGGCGACCATGAAGAGTGATCCCACCACGCCGGAGAGAACGTTGACGCGGACCGGTGTGCCGAGGCTGGTGCTGAACTTCCCGAAGAATCCGCCGAAGAAGGACCCATCGGCCGCAGCCATCGCCTGCATCCGGTCGGAGATGATCATCCACGCCGCACCCTGGGCCATCAGTGCCAGAACGAAGATGACCGCGGTCAGGGTGATCATCACTCCAGACGCAGCACCGTAGACGGAATAGACCTGGTCGACCGCGTCCAGCAGCCCTCCGACACCGGTGATCTTGTTGGCGGGGATGACCAGCAGGATCGCCAGCACCGGAAGCAGGTAGCACGCCGCCGCTGTCAGGCCGGAGCGTGCGATCGAGATCGGCACATCGCGAGCGGGGTCCTTCATCTCGCCACCTGCGCTGTTGGCGGACTCGAAGCCGACATAGGCGAACAGCAAGATCGGCACCAGTCCGAACAGGCCGTAGAGGTCGGGCTTGAAGTCGCCGGCCGAGAGGCTGACCACGCCGTTCTGCAGCGCGTAGATCACAGCAGTGCCGACGAACAACACCAGGAGTCCCACCTTGAGGATCGCCCCCACCGTGGTGATCCACTTGCCCCGGCTGAGGCTCATGACGGCTGCCATCACGGTGGCCCAGATGAAGACCAGCTTGAACAGGTAGTCAGACAGCGAACCGTGACCGATGGGAGACACCCATGCGTTCCAGCTCTCCACCGCCAGGAACGCCATCGTCCCGCCGACCCAGATGGGCTGGGTGACCCACGTGAGCAGCGCTGCGATGGCCCCGGCGACGCGGCCGTAGGCATTGCGCACCCAGACGTAGGCTCCACCCTCGTCGCTGAAGGCGGCACCGGTCTCGGCGAAGATGAGGCCGTAGGGAACCAGGAAGCCAACCGCGAGGATCAAGGTCCAGGTGAACGCCTGCGCTCCGTAGTCGGCAACCTGACCGAGCGTCTCGAAGCTGACCACCGCGGCGATCAGCAGGAAGACGATGTCGAAGCGGCCGAGCGTCTTGTGCAGCTTCCCCGCCTCGTGCTGCGCCATGGCTGTGGGCGTTGAGAAGTCCATGTGTTCCTCCGGTGGTGGTCCTCGAGCGAATCCGTGGAGTCCGGGATTCTTTGTGATCAATCTCAACAATGATGCCGGCGGGAGACCAGCGCCAGACTTCGTGGCAACGGAAAATCAGATGTGAGGCATCTGTTGTGCTGGTGAGCCTCTGAGGCTGGACCGATGGACGACGCGTCGAGCTGTCGTCCTCCGGCCTGTCATTGTCTGCGCTGTGCGTGAATAATCGATCGAGTGGGAAGAACTCGAGAGCAGTCCGCTCGACGCCGTGAGCTGGTCCTGGCCGCCGGGCGTGCAGTGGGAGCTCGAGGGGTTCGGGGACTGCGGATCAAGGACGTTGCGACCGAGGCCCACGTCTCGGCCGGGCTGGTGAGCTACTACTACCCCGACCTCGCCGAGCTGCTGGTGGCGCTTCACGAGTACTCGGTCGACCGGTTCTACTGGTCGCGCATGCAGCTGATCGACGGCGTCGTCAGCGGCCGCGACCGACTCCTCGTGCTCGCCCGCAGCGGCATCCCGGACCGTGACGACGAACAGCTGAGCCTCACCCTCTACGAGCTTCATCTCCACGCCGCCCGGGACCGGACCCACGCAGCTCTGATGACCTCGCTGTTCGACCGCGAGGTGTCGCTCTACGCGATGGTCCTGGCGCAGGGAGGCAGCAGTGGCGACTTCCGGCTGCGCGGCTCCGCCCTGGACATCGCCACCAACGCGGTCGCGCTGGAAGACGCCTACGGGCTCCACCTGGTCGCCCGCAACACCACGGTGGACGCCGCACGTGCACGCCAGCTGCTCTTGGGCTTCCTGTCAGAGGCTACGGGCACAGACCTCACAGGAACGGGCCGTCATGGCTGACGCGAACTTCACCCTGGTCCAGCTGCGCTACTTCGCTGCAGCCGCCGAGCACGGCAGCATGACGGCCGCAGCCAAGGAGCTGATGGTCTCCCAGTCGGCCGTCTCCACGGCCGTCGCGCAGCTCGAGAAGGAGCTCGGCGTGCAGCTGCTGCTGCGTCACCATGCGCGAGGACTCAGCCTCACTGCCGCGGGACAGCAGTTCCAACGAGAGCTGCGCAGCTACCTGGTGCACACCGATGATCTCGCCGAGGTGGCTCGGAGCGCCGGGGCGACCCTGACCGGGGACCTCTCCATCGGTTGCTTCACGACTCTCGGACCCTTCGAGCTGCCCCGCATGCTGGCCAGCTGCGAGCGTGCCCACCCTGACATTCGCGTGTCCTTCCTCGAGGACGACCATGCCGCGCTCAAGCGGTATCTGCGTGCTGGTCGTTGCGAGCTCGCGTTGATGTACGGCTACGGCCTCGACGAGGACATCGACTCGATCCGCGTCGGGCTGGCCCCCCCATACGTCCTGGTCTCACGAGGCCACCGGCTCGCTCGTCGCAAGCGGGTGGCCCTGAGCGAGCTGGCGACCGAGCCGATGGTGCTGCTCAACCTGCCGAACAGCAGCGAGTATCTCGAGCACGTCGTGGAGTCGGTCGGCTTTCGTCCCCAGGTGCGGCACCGCACGGCCGGCTTCGAGACGGTGCGGGCATTGGTCGGCAACGGGCAGGGGTGGTCCCTGCTCCACCAGCGACCCGCCGGCTCTGTCACGTATGACGGGTCTGAGGTCGTCGTGCTGGAGATCAAGGACAAGGTCGAGCCCCTGGAGATCGTCCTTGCCTCCATCCGGGGCGTGCGACTGACCAGGCGCGCGCAGGCCTTCATCCGTTCGTCCGTCCGTCCTCCCACCGGTGGGCCGATCTCCGATGTGGGCCGAAGGGGCTGAGCGTCTCCTGGTCTCGGCACCCGGCGCCTCACGTGACCGGCGCCCGGAGTGCCGAGGGCCTGTTCGCATCGCTCAACCTGATGCAGAGCGCCGGAAACGCATGTTTTCGCGGCGCGTGGGAGGGCTCCACACTGGAGCCCGTCCATCCCAAGACAAAGAGGAGGCGGCCATGTCCACGACCGAGGTGGCCGGCGCGCTCGCCGACTGGCACCAGTTGGCGTCGCGGGTCGTACCACGCACCGAGCTGTGGATCGACGGCGTGGCCTGCCCCGCCCTGGACGGCCAGCGACTGCCCACGGTGAACCCGGCGACCGGTCAGGTCCTGGCCGAGGTGGCGAGCGCAGGGGTGAAGGACGTCGCCCGAGCGGTGGCCTCGGCCAGGCGGGCGTTCGCTGATGGCCGGTGGTCCGGGCTCGCCCCCGGGGAGCGGAAGCGGGTCCTCCTGCGACTCTCCCAGCTCGTGCTCGAACACGCTGACGAGCTGGCGCTGCTGGACAGTCTCGACGCAGGCAAGCCGATCGCCGACACCTCGACCATCGACGTGCCAGGCACTGCCGCGATCCTCCAGTGGTATGCCGAGACGGCCGACAAGGCCTACGGAGAGATCGCACCCACAGCCGCCGGCAACCTGGCCTTGGTCAGCCGTGAGCCTCTCGGGGTCGTCGCGGCAGTCGTGCCCTGGAACTACCCGCTCGAGATGGCCATGTGGAAGCTCGCTCCCGCGCTGGTGACCGGCAACTCGGTGGTCCTCAAGCCCGCGGAGGAGTCGCCACTCTCAGCGCTGCGGCTCGCGGAGCTCGCTGTCGAGGCGGGTCTGCCGCCTGGTGTGCTCAACGTGGTTCCCGGCGCCGGACCCGTCGCAGGTCGGGCGTTGGGTCTGCACCCGGACGTCGACGTGGTCACCTTCACCGGCTCGACCCCGGTCGGCAAGCGCTTCTTGGAGTACAGCGGCCAGTCCAACATGAAGCAGGTCTGGCTGGAGTGTGGTGGGAAGAGCGCCAACATCGTCCTGGCCGGTGCCTGCGACCTCGACGCTGTCGCGGACGGAGTCTGCGCCGGGATCTTCACCAACCAGGGGCAGGTGTGCTCTGCCAACTCGCGGCTGCTTGTGCAGCGTTCGATCAAGGATGCTCTGCTCGAGAAGGTTCTCGAACGGGCCCGCCGCATCGTTCCTGGCGACCCGTTGGACCCTCGGGTTTCGATGGGTCCGCTCGTCAGCGAGGAACAGGCCCGGCGGGTGATGGACTACGTCGACCTCGGAACGCGCGAGGGGACGCCGTTGCTCGGGGGCGAGCGTGTCACCGGCGCGGCGACCGGTGCGTTCGTGCAACCGACCATCATCGACGACGTCTCCCCGGACGCCCGGATCTCGCGTGAGGAGATCTTCGGACCGGTCCTCGTGGTGACCGGGTTCGACACCGAGGACGAGGCCGTGGCACTCGCGAACGACTCCGTCTATGGTCTGGCTGCCTCGGTCTGGACCGACAGCCTCACGCAGGCGCACCGTGTCTCTGCTCGGCTGCGGGCGGGCACGGTGTCGGTGAACACGGTCGACGCCCTCGATGTCACCACCCCCTTCGGGGGCTTCGGGCAGTCAGGCTTCGGTCGCGACCTCTCGCTGCACGCACTGGACAAGTTCACGGGGCTGAAGACCATCTGGGTCTCGTACGACGCGCAGCACCAGCTGGACCGATGACAGCTTCGCGCGCACGGCTCACGCGACACCGGCTCTGTTGCATCGCTCGAGCAGATGCTCAGTCTCAACAACATCTGTTGGACAGGACTCGGCGCACGGGCGAGGATCGACGTACGGCATCGACGTCACGATCACGGCAAGGACGGACGGCCGCTCGAGTGGAGGTTTCGGATGTCGCACCAGGAGATTGACGTTCTCGTTGTCGGTGGGGGCCAGGCCGGCCTGGCGGTGAGCGAGCACCTGGGTGACCAGGGTATTCCGCACCTCGTCCTGGAGAGGCATCGCATCGCTGAGCGGTGGCGCTCGGAGCGGTGGGACTCCCTGGTCGCGAACGGACCGGCCTGGCATGACCGATTCCCCAGCCTGGAGCTCGTCGACGTCGACCCGGATGCCTTCGCCTCCAAGGAGCAGGTCGCGAGCTACTTCTCGGCGTACGCCGACAAGATCGGCGCGCCCATCCGGTGCGGCGTCGAGGTGCTCTCCGTGCAGAGGAACACCGGCCGATCCGGCTTCCACGTGGAGACGTCCGAGGGCACCATCGAGGCGCGGTTCATCGTCTCCGCGACCGGTCCGTTCCAGAAGCCGGTCATCCCAGCGATCGTCCCCGACGGTGCGGTGCCGGTGCAGATCCACTCGAGCTCCTACCGCAACCCGCAGCAGCTGCCCGACGGAGCCGTCATGGTCGTGGGAGCCGGGTCGTCGGGGGTGCAGATCGCCGACGAGCTGCGGCAGTCCGGGAGAGCCGTCTACCTCTCGGTCGGCCCTCACGACCGCCCCCCGCGCGCCTATCGTGGACGTGACTTCGTCTGGTGGCTGGGGGTGCTGGGTCTGTGGGACGAGGAGGCTCCTGCCCACGGCGCGGAGCACGTCACGATCGCTGTCAGTGGCGCCCACGGCGGTCACACCGTCGACTTCCGGGCCCTCGCGCGACGAGGCGTCGAGCTCGTCGGTCGGACCGCTGCCTTCGACCAGGGCACGTTGCGTTTCGCGCCGGACCTCAGTGAGAACATCGCCGGCGGGGACGCCAACTACCTGTCGTTGCTCGATGCAGCCGACGCCTACGTCGTGGACAACGGCCTCGATCTTCCAGAGGAACCCCGAGCCCGCGTCCTGGGCGCCGATCCGAGATGTGTCACCGACCCCCTGCTCGAGCTCGACCTTGCTGCCGCTGGCGTCACCTCGATCGTGTGGGCGACCGGCTTCTCCACCGACTTCAGCTGGCTGCAGGTGGACGCGTTCGACGGTGAAGGCAGGCCGAAGCACCGACGCGGGGTCTCGTCCGAGCCCGGCGTCTACTTCCTGGGACTGCCCTGGCTGTCGCGACGCGGATCGAGCTTCATCTGGGGCGTCTGGCACGACGCGAAGCACGTGGCCGACCACATGGCGACCCAGCGCGGCTATCTCGCCTATGAGACTGCCCGTGCGACGCCCTCGCCGATCGAGTCGAACGCCGGATCACCGACGATGTCCGCGAGGCAGTGAGGTGAACGCCCCCATCGTTGCCGGCGGACACCTCCGGATCCGGCCGTTCAACACGCGCGAGACCTATCCTGAGCAGAGCCTCCACAACGACCTGTGCCAGGCCGTGGTCGCGGGGAACACCGTCTATGTCCGCGGACAGATCGGGCAGGACCTCGACACGAGCGCCTCGGTCGGCATCGGGGACGTCGAGGCCCAGACGGAGCAGGCGATGTCGAACATCGAGCTGCTGCTGAAGGAAGCCGGCGCCCGGATGGAGCATCTGGTCAAGCTGACGATCTACATCGTCGACCCGCGCTACCGCGAGACGGTCTACCGGACGATCGGACGCTGGATCCCCGGCGTGCATCCCATCTCCACCGGCCTGGTGGTGTCCGCGCTCGCGCGCCCCGAGTGGCTGGTCGAGGTGGACGCCATCGCCGTCATCCCGGAAGGCGAACGATGACATTCTCGATCCTCGCCACCGACGGCGACGGCGCCGTGGGGATGGCCGTCACCTCCTCCAGCCCGGCTGTCGCAGCACGGTGCATCCATCTGCGCGCCGGGGTCGGCGGGGCCGCCTCCCAGAACGTCACCGACCCCCGCCTCGGCGTGGAGCTCCTGGACGCTCTGGAGACCGGCCTGGGCGCCCGCAGCGCGCTCGACAGGGTCGTCGAGAGGCATGAGCTGATCGGCTACCGGCAGCTCACCGTCCTCGGGTTGAACGGCGAGGGGGCGGCGTTCTCGGGTGCCCAGACCCTCGGCGTGCACCACGACCGAGTCGGCGCGCATTCCGTCGCCGCCGGCAACATGCTGGCACGGGCCGAGGTCATCGACGCCCTCGTCAGGAGCTTCGAGAGCTCGACGGGCGAGCTGGAGGAGCGGTTGCTGTCCGCCCTCGCTGCAGGTCTCGCGGCCGGAGGAGAGACCGGTCCGGTCCGATCGGCGGGGCTGGCGGTGGTGCGTGAGGTGCCGTGGCGCGAGACGGATCTTCGGGTGGACTGGTGCGAGGACCCCGTCGGCGACCTGCGTCAGCTTCTCGGCGTGTGGCTCCCCCAGCGCGACGACTACGTCACCCGGGGACTCGACCCGGCTGTCGCGCCGTCCTACGGCGTCCCGGGGGACGAGTGAGCATGGACGAGGGAGCCGGCGGACCGCGCTCGGCACCCGACGCCGACAAGGAGCGTGCGGCACGCACGGTCTCCGCGGATGCCGAGCGTCTGATCCACCTGTCGGAGCAGCTGCACGCACACCCCGAGACCGCGTGGGAGGAGCACCAGTCGGCCCGCTGGGTGGCCGACACCCTCGACGAGGCCGGCTTCGCCGTCACGCCGGGCTACCTCGGGCTGGACACGGCGTTCCTGGCGACGTACGGCAGCGGCCCCTTCCGTCTCGGGATCTGCGCTGAGTACGACGCGCTACCCGGACTCGGACATGCCTGCGGGCACAACCTCATCGCAGCGATCGCGGTCGGGGCAGCACGTGCCCTCGCGCCCCTCGCCGACGCCGCAGGACTCACGATCGAGGTCTACGGAACGCCCGCTGAAGAGGGCGGAGGCGGGAAGATCGAGCTGCTCGATCGCGGGGCGTTCGTCGGGCTCGACCTGGCGATGATGGCCCATCCGGCCCCCGTCGACGTCGCAGAGGCGGAGCCGTTCGCGGTGTCACACTCGCACGTGTCCTTCCGGGGCACAGCCGCCCACGCCGCGGCCTATCCCGAGCAGGGCGTCAACGCGGCAGACGCGTTCACCATCGCTCAGGTCGCCGTCGGGCTCCTTCGCCAGCAGCTGCCGCACACGGTGCGCGTCCACGGTGTGATGACGAACGGCGGCGAGGCTCCCAACTCGATCCCGGCCCACACCGAAGGACGGTGGTACGTCCGGGCCGAGAGCCTCGAGCGGCTGGCAGATGCCGAGGAGCGGGTATGGCGCTGCTTCCGGGCCGGAGCCCTCGCGACCGGCTGCACCCTCGAGATCACCTCGGAGAGCAAGCCGTACGCGGAGTTCCGTGCCGATCAGTCAGCGCTGGGTTCCTATGTCCAGAACGCCGTGCATCTCGGACGCCACTTCGACCGCGCCTCGCCCGCCCGAGCCATGAACCGGGCCTCCACCGACATGGGCAACGTCTCTCAGGTGGTGCCCGCGATCCATCCATACGTGGGCATCGGATCGCTCCCGGCCCTGAACCACCAGCCGGAGTTCGCTGCCCGCTGCGTCGGCGCCGACGCCGAGAAGGCAGTTCTCGACGCCGCCACCGCACTGGCCTGGACGGCACTGGACGTCGTGCGAGACCGAGCCGCTCACACACAGTGACCATGCGGGCGCGAGGCCAGACCCGAGGAGGCGGGTGCAGGTGGCCACGATCGACACCCGGCTGGAGCGGGACTTCCTCGGAGCAGGCACCGTGCTGACGCAGTGAGGCTTGCCGCGACCTTGGTGGGCTCCGAGCTCGGGCTGCCCGACCGCCGTCAGGATCGCCCTCCTGACGGGCCTCGACCGGCTCGCCGCGCCGTCCACCGGCTCTCGGAAGAGGTCACGGGCCTGCCTCGCAGACCGCTCGGAAACCTGGTCGAGGCGACCGCCGACACCGGGGTCTTCGTCCAGCTCTCGGGGTGCTGAAGCGGGCTGCCGTCAAGGACTCGACGACGACCTGCAACGACCTGCGGCTGCTCTCCTCCGGTCCTCAGGCCGGGCTGGGGAGATTCGGTTGCCACTGCGTCAGGCAGGGTCGGGTCCGGCGGCGGGCCCGTCACCTCGACACGGGTCGACGCACTAGCCCGGATGCTCCACGAAGTCGTAGGCGACGTCCTCGAACGAGTCCGTGGCGAAGGCATAGAAGAACCGCAGGGTCGTGGGTCCGGCGTTGCGGACACCGTGCGGGGTGAGCGACGGGATGTGCACCGCAGAGCCCGCGCGCACCGGGTACTCGTCATGGCCCAGCGTGAGCACGCCGTGGCCTTCGATGAAGAAGTAGGTCTCCACGGCAACGTGTCGATGTCGGACCAGGGCCTGGCCCGTCGGCACGCTCGAGACACCGGTGGTCAGCGCAGACGTGGGAGTGACGTCGGCGCTGAAGAGCGTGCGCCAGCTCGCCCCGCCTCGGCTCGGATCACTCCACTCCTCGTCCGGGACGTCGTCCAGGTGCCGAACCAGGGGGGAGGTGGGATCGGTCATTGCTCCGGCGCGGGCCAGAGGGCGAGCTCGTCTGCGCGTGGCCCGTGCACGACCTCGGAGTCGCGGTCGAAGGTCATCACCGCCGGGTCGTCCGGCGTCCACGCGGTCCAGCCAGGGTCGCCGTCGCGGGCGAACGCGACCCAGGCCCGGTGCATGTCATCGGCCAACCGTTGGGGCGCGGTGTCGCCCACCATCGTGGAGCCGTGGTCGAGGGTGTCGAAGACGAACCCGAGCTCGAGGGCGTGACAGGCGCCGAGGC
>JBDTXF010000034.1:0-12338 GCA_040006355.1 Nocardioidaceae bacterium
GTTCAAGCCGGAGTTCCTCAACCGGCTCGACGAGATCGTGCTGTTCGACGCGCTCTCGCGCGAGGAGCTGACCCACATCGTGGACCTTCAGATCGCGGAGCTGGGCCGTCGGCTCGCCTCGCGGCGGATCGACCTGTCGGTCAGCGAGGCCGCGCACCGGTGGCTCTCGGAGACCGGCTACGACCCGGCGTACGGTGCCCGTCCGCTGCGCCGTCTCGTGCAGACCGCCATCGGCGACCCGCTGGCCCGGATGCTGCTCGGTGGGGAGGTCCTGGACGGCAGCGGCGTGGGTGTCGACGTGGTCCCGACCGGCGACGCCCTCGTCCTCACCCCCCGATAGTCCGTGACCGAACGCAGGTTCTGCATCCCGGAGAACCTGCGTCTGGTCACGGACTATCCGGGTGGGGGGATGGGGATGGCGAGGTCCCGGGGTGTCACGCGGGTCGCCCGCCGAGGCGTCTGAGGGGTGTGACCCTCTCCGCGACGAAGAGCCCGGGCCGCGTCGGTGCGCCCGGCGCGACCCCGGCTGACACCCCGGCTGACACCCCAGCTGACACCCCGGCTGACACCTGGACAGGCAACTGGACCGGCAACTGGACCGGCAACTGGACGGAGGCCGGCTTGACCCACCGCGCAGACCCGGAGGGCTTCGACGCCTTCGTCGCGGCCACCGGGCACCGGATGCACCGGGCGGCGCTGCTGCTCTGCGGCGGCGACCACCACCTCGCCGAGGACCTCACGCAGGCGACCTACACCAAGGTCTTCGTCGCCTGGGGCAAGGTACGTCGTGCCGAGGACCCGGTCGCCTACACCCGCCGGGTGCTGACCCGCACCTACCTGTCCCACCGGCGCCTGCGTCGGAGCAGCGAGCGGCCGACCGACCTGCTGCCCGACGCCGTGCAGGCGGCCACCGGCGACGGAGCCGTCCGGCTCGACCTGATGCGAGCCCTCGGGCTGCTCTCGGCCCAGGACCGCGCCGTGCTGGTGCTGCGCTACTGGCTCGACCTCGACGTCGCGCAGACGGCCGAGATCCTCGGCGTCGGCGAGTCCGCCGTCCGCCAGCGTGCACGCCGGGCGCTGACCCGGCTGCGCGTGCACGTGCCCGACCTCGACCCCGACGACGGCACCGGAGACACCACCGACCAGGAGCAGCGATGAACATCTCCGACCACCTCCAGCGGGCCGCCTCGGACGCCGACGGCCTCGACCTCGACCACCTGGCCCGGGTCGCCCGGGTGCAGGGCACCCGCCACCGCCGTCGTCGTCGCGGTCTCGCCGTGCTGGGCACCGCCGCGCTCGTCGGAGCCGTGGCCGTGGGCTCCTCAGCGCTGCTCGGGCACGGCTCGGACCCGGCCGGGCGCCTCCAGGTCGCGGACAGCGGGACGCCGGAGCCGTCCGCCTCTGCGCCTACGCCCACCCCGACCCTGCACCCCTCCGACACCGGCCGGTTCACCGGTCGCGGGGTGGCCGCGGGGCTGCGCCAGGCGGTGTCCGACGTCGAGCAGGGTCGGGCCGGCGCCTTCGCGGGCCAGGCGGGCACCGAGGCCTACGGTCAGCTCGACTGGACCGACGCGGACGGACTCGGTGTGTCCGTGGTCGGCCTGAACGTGCAGCCGGGGATGGACTACGTCTCCCCCTGTGGACGCTATGAGCTGCGGTGCACCCGCAGCCACCCGACCCCGGGCAGCACCCTGGTGACCTACGAGGAGCACAGCACCGTCGCCGGCGGGGTCGGCATCCGTCGGGTCGCCGACCTGCTGCGCGCCGACGGCACGCGTGTCGTGGTCGGCGCGACCAACGGCTATGAACTGCCGTCCAACAGGTGGGACATCACCCGGGCGCAGCCGCCGCTCAGCTTCGCCCAGCTCACCCGGATCGTGGACCGGCCGTGGTGGGGCGAGGAGCTGCCGAGGCACCTCCTCGACCAGGGCAACGGCCTCACGCCGTACGACGAGCTGGGCCAGTCCTGGGCGGGCCCGACCCCGGGAGCGCAGCCGTCCGGAGGCCCCGGGGCGCAGCCGTCCGGGGGGTGAGCAGGGTCAGCGCGCGGCCGGCGGCAGCCCGGACGGGTCGGCGGCGGGCGCCAGCATCGGGTCGTCGGCCAGCAGCCGCACCTGGGTCACGCACCACGGGCTGACCTCCCGGGTGCCGTCGAGGACCGAGGCCCGGAACTGTGCCCAGTCCACCCAGGCGACCGAGTCCACCTCCTCGGGATCAAGACGTACGACGTCCCGGGTGCGCGCGACGAAGACCGGGCACATCTCGTTCTCGACCACCCCGTCGGGCATCACGGCGCGGTAGCGGAACGCCGGCAGCGCCAGCCGCAGCTCCTCGACGTCCAGCCCGAGCTCGTCGCGGGCCCGCCGGCGCACGGCGTCGGCGAGGTCCTCACCGGGGCCGGGATGGCCGCACACGCTGTTGGTCCAGGCGCCCGGCCAGGTGCGCTTGTGGGTCGCCCGGCGGGTCACCAGCACGGCGCCCCGGTCGTCGAAGACATAGCAGGAGAACGCCAGGTGCAGCGGCGTCCCCGTGTGGTGCACCGTGCTCTTGTCCGTCACCCCGACGGCGTGGCCCTGCTCGTCGAGCAGCACCACCTGCTCCACGCCGGGCTCGAGCGCCCCGGCGCTCATGCCGGCCTCGCGAGCTGGTTGACGGCCAGCTCGAACACCCGCGGCAGCGCCGAGGCGGCCGGCACGATGCGGGTCCGCAGCGAGCGGTGCCGGGTCGCGGTCAGCAGCCCGTGGGTGAGCAGGTCGTGCCGCCAGGTGACCCGTCGCCAGCGTCGTTCGTAGCCGGCGGGGTCGTCGGCGAGCACCGCGGCCACCGCAGCGCGCGCCTGGGCGACCCCGACCGCGATGCCCTCGCCGGTCAGCGCGTCGACGTAGCCCGCCGCGTCGCCGACCAGCAGGCACCGTCCCCGGACCCGCGCCGTCGCGCGCTGGCGCAGCGGTCCCGCGCCGCGCACCTTCGTGCGCACCAGCCCCCGCAGCCGGGGAGCCAGGGTCGGGAAGTCCTCGAGCAGGTCCTCGAACCCGCCGCGACGGCTGGTCAGCACCGCGACGCCGACCCGCGCGTCCCCGACCGGGGTCACGTAGGCCTCGCCGTGCGGGGACCAGTGCACCTCCACGAACGACGTCCACGGCACCACGTCGACGTGGCAGCGCAGCCCGAAGCGGCGGGCCACGGCGACCGGCGCGTCCAGGCCGAGCAGCCGGCGCAGCGGTGAGTGCAGCCCGTCGGCGGCGACCAGGTGCCGCGCCGGCTGGCCGTCGACCAGCACGTGGGACCCGCGGTCCTCGACCTGCTCCACCGCGCGGTGCTCGACCGTGACACCGGCCGCGGCGACGGCCTCGAGCAGCGCGGCGTGCAGCGTCGTACGACGCACCCCGCGGCCCGGGCCGTGCCGGAAGCGCGCCTCGACGTCGTGCCCGGGGTCGACGTAGCGGATGCCCTCGATCGGGTGCCCGTCGAGGGTCACCCCGAGGTCGAGCAGCCCGGCGACCGCGGCCGGCATCAGGCCCTCCCCGCAGGCCTTGTCGATCACGCCCTGGCGCGGCTCGCGCACCACCACGTCGAGACCGGCCCGGGCTGCGTACAACGAGGTCACCAGCCCGATCGGGCCGCCACCGGCCACGACGAGGTCGCGCATCAGGCGGCGCTCGTGAGGCCGGCGAGAGCGCGGTTCTCCACGCGCAGTCGCACGGTGAGCAGCGCCGCGTTCGCCACCGTGAACACCAGGGCCGTCACCCAGGCGGCGTGCACCAGCGGGAGCGCGACGCCCTCGACCACCACCGCGACGTAGTTGGGGTGCGACAGCAGCCGGTAGGGACCCGAGCGCACCAGCGGCAGGCCCGGCACGACGATCACGCGGGTGTTCCAGCGCCGACCGAGGGTGCTGATGCACCACCAGCGCAGCGCCTGCGACGCGACGACCAGGACCACCATCGTGCCGGCGAGCAGACCGCTGACCGAGGGTCGCCGGGCATAGGCCTCGACGAGCATCCCGACCAGCAGACCGGAGTGCAGCACCACCATCACCACGTAGTGCCTCTGACCGGTCTCGCGGCCACCCTGGGTCAGGCTCCAGGCGGCGTTGCGCTGGGAGACGACCAGCTCCGCGAGCCGCTCGATGCCGACCAGGGCGACGAGCACGGTGAAGAAGGCCAGGGACGTCATCGGCGGTCCGGGCTTCGGAGCAGCACCAGCTCGGAGCAGAAGCCGGGACCCATGGCCATCAGCATCCCGTAGGAGCCAGGTCGGGGCGGCCGGTCGCGCAGGGTGTCCTCGAAGACGTGCAGCACCGAGGCGGAGGACAGGTTGCCGACCCGGGACAGCGAGTCCCAGGTCATCTGGACCGCCTCGCGGGGCAGCGACAAGGCGTCCTCGATCGCCTCGAGCACCTTGGGGCCGCCGGGGTGGCACACCCACCACTCGACGTCGGAGCGGGTCAGCCCCCGGTCCGCGAGGAAGCCGTCGACGTCGTCGCCGAGGTAGCGCCGGACCAGGTCCGGGACGTTCGCGTCGAGCACGATCCGCAGTCCGGTGGCGGTGACGTCCCAGCCCATCGTCCGCTCGGAGTCGGGGTAGAGGTGGCTGCGGGAGCCGAGCACCTCGACCTGCCCGGGCTCGTCCGCGGCCCGGCGGTGACCGGCCGCCACCACGGCCGCTGCGCCGTCGCCGAACAGCCCGCTGGCGACCAGGTTGGGCACCGAGACGTCGTCGCGCTGCACGGTCAGCGAGCACAGCTCCACCGAGACCAGCACCGCGACGTCGTCGGGGTGGCCGACCAGGTAGTCCTCCAGCCGCGCCACGCCGGCGGCGCCCGCGACGCAGCCCAGACCGACCAGCGGCACCCGCCTGACGTCGGGCCGCAGCCCGACCACCCCGGCGATCCGCGCGTCGAGGGAGGGCACGGCGAGACCGGTGACCGTCGTGGAGATGATCAGGTCCACGTCGGCCGGGGTCAGGCCGGCCGCCTTCAGCGCGTCGACGAGGGCCTGCGCGCCGAGCGCGACCCCCGCCTCGATGAAGCGGTCGTTGGCCTGTCCGAAGTCCTCGAGCCCCGCATAGTCCTCGAGCGGGATCGCGAGGTGTCGCGCGCTCACGCCGGCGTTGCCGTGGAAGCGGCGCAGCAGGCGCTCGTCGAGCGAGCTGGTGGCGATCACCTCGGCGAACGCGTCGGTGATCTCCTGCTGTGGGTAGGCGTGCTCGGGCAGTGCGCCGCGGACCGACAGGATCTCCATGATGGGTGTGCCTCTCAGGGTGCGACGGTCGGGGAGTGGTGGCCGGTGTGCGTGCGTGTGCCGAGTCCTCGCAGGAGCCCACCCGCGAGCCGCGGGGTGACCAGGCCCTGCCCCAGGCCGATCTCGACGAGGTCGTCGAAGACCCGCTGGTCGCGTGCCGCCGCCCTGATCCCGGCGTCCACCACGACCGGCACCGTGGACAGCCGGGCGGTGACCGAGGTGTGCCGCAGGTGGCGGGCGAGCAGGCTCCGCACCGAGGACCGGTGCAGGGCGCCGGCCCCCTGGGGTCGGCCGGCCCCCAGCGCCCGGGCGGCCGCTCGGCCGGCCAGGATGCCCGAGGCCACCGCGTAGTAGATGCCCTCGCCGGTCATCGGGTTCACCATCCCGGCGGCGTCGCCGGTGAGCAGGACCCGGCCGTCCGGCTGCCGCCAGCGCCACTGCGAGAGCGGCAGGTGGTGGCCGCGCCACTCGCCGCCGACCCCGACGGTCCCCGGGACGAGCTCCTCGAGCTGCTCCAGGAGCAGGGTCCGCGACGGCGGTCCGGCCGCGTCGTCGAGCAGCTCGCCGTAGCCGACGTTGGACATCCCGTCCCCGCGGTCGAAGGCCCAGGCGTAGGACGGCTGCCGACGCTCGCCGTAGACGATCAGCTGGCGTCCGCGCCGCCGATCCGGTGTGGGCGCGTAGCCGCGGATCGCCAGCGCGCGGCGCCGGGGGCCCGGAGACCCGGTCGCCGGACGTACGACGGAGTGGGCACCGTCCGCGGCGACGACCACCCGGGCCAGCAGCGCACCGTCGAGCGTGACGCCCCCGGCGGTGACCGAGACGTCGCGGACCCGGTGGCGCCGCAGCTCGGCCCCCGCACGAGTCGCATGCCCGACCAGGCGGGCGTCGAAGACCTGGCGTGGGATCACCCACACCGACCGGGCCAGGGACCGCTCGACGCGGGACCCGCGGCGCGCCATCTCGAGCGTGCGCAGCGGCTCCCACCCGTCGGTGACGTCGTGCACGCCGACCGAGGCGAGGGCGTCGACGACGTGGGGGGCGATGCCGTCACCACAGGACTTGTCCCGGGGGAAGTCCGCACGGTCCAGGAGCAGGACCCGCAGAGCGGGATCGGCACGCAGCGCGCCGAGGGCTGCCGAGGAGCCGGCCGGACCGGCGCCGACCACGACGAGGTCCCAGACGTCGTCGGTGGATGCGTGCACGGGGCCCTCCTCGCCTCTGGTGGAGAAGACTACGGGGGCACGTGTGATGGACTGAGGCCATGAGAGCTGCCGCATGAGCGACCCGGGTCGGGGCGGAGCCTCCGCCCGTCCCCGCCAGGCCACCGTGGGTGGGGTGATGGCCACCATCGCCTGCCTGCTGCTGATCTTCACGCTGTTCGACGCGATGAGCCGGATCCGGTCCTCCGACACCCGGGACAAGGTGCGCGAGGTGCTCAGCTCGCCACCCGGAAGCTCGCTGGGCCTGGGCGTCGACGGTGTGCTCGACGTGATGCGCGGCGTCGTCCTGCTCAGCGGGGGGCTGGCTGCCGCGGGCGCGATCCTGGCCGTCTACGCACTGCGCCGGCACCGCGGCGCCCGCGTCGGGCTGAGCGTGGTCGCGGTGGTGATGCTGTTCTCGACGACCTTCGTGGCGGGACTGCTGCCCGTCGTGGTCGCGTTCGCCACCGTGATGCTCTGGAGCCGCGACGCCCGCGACTGGTTCGACGGCAGGCCACCGCGGACACGTTCGCAGGCGACCCGCTCGGCGGGCACGCCGCCCCCGGTGCCCCCGGTGCCCCCGGTGCCCCGGCCGACGATGGCCGCATGGCAGCCCCCCGCCCAGCAGCCCGCCCAGCAGCCGACCCAGCAGCCGACCCAGGCACCGGCCCAGCAGCCCTTCCAGCCACCGGCCGCGCCGCTGGGAGCCTGGCCGCCGGCTCTCCGGAGCGCGGTTCCCACCGACAGCCGTCGCCCGGTCGCGGTGACCGTGGCGGTGCTGCTCACCTGGGTGTCGTGCGCCCTGGCCGTGCTGCTCGGCGCGCTGCTGGTGGTGGTGCTGCTGACCCAGCGCACCGAGCTGCTGGATGCCGTGGCCAAGGACCCCGACATCGCAGCGGCCGGCTACACCTCCGAGCAGATCCTCGGGGGGCTGTGGGTCTTCGCGGCGATGGCGATGTTCTGGGCGCTGTCCGCGGCGGCGTTGGCGGTGCTGGCGCTGCGGCGGGTGCGCGCCGGCCAGCTCGGGCTGGTCGTCTCGGCCGGCCTGGCCGCCGTCGTCGGCCTGCTCACGATCATCGTCCCGGTGGCGGCGATCGCCACCGTGGTGCTGCTGCTGCGCGGCTCCTCCAACCGGTGGTTCATGGAGGCCGGGCGGCAGCCGTCGAACCAGCCGCCGATCCAGCCGCCGGCCGGGCCCTCGGACGGGCCGCGCGACCGCCCGCTCTGGTAGCCCTCAGGCGTGCAGGTCGGCCTTCCGGAGCCGCACCACCGCGTCCTCGAGGACGACAGTGTCCTTGCAGAAGGCCCACCGCACCTGGTGCCGGCCGGCCTCCTGGTCGTCATGGAACACCTGCGAGGGGATCGCCACCACCCCGGCCCGCTCGGGCAGCGCCAGGCAGAACGCCATTGCGTCGCGGTGCCCGTAGCGACGCACGTCGGTGGTGACGAAGTAGGTCGCCTCCGACTCGTAGACGTCGAGGTCCAGCTCCCGCAGTCCGGAGACCAGCAGGTCGCGCTTGGCCTGAAGCTCGCGGGCGAGCTCGTCGTAGAACCCGGCCTGCTGGGTCAGCGCGTACGCGACCGCCGGCTGCAGCGGAGCGGCGTTGGTGAAGGTCAGCCACTGCTTCGCGGCCAGCACGGTGTCGACCAGCTCGGCGGGTCCGGTGACCCAGCCGACCTTCCAGCCGGTGAGGGAGAACGTCTTGCCGGCGCTCGAGATGGTCACCGTCCGGTCCCACATGCCCGGCAGCGTGCACAGCGGGACGTGCCGGCGTCCGTCGAAGACCAGGTGCTCGTAGACCTCGTCGGTGACCACCACCAGGTCGTGCTCGATCGCCACGTCGGCGACCGCCTGGAGCTCGTCGGCGCTCAGCACGGTGCCGGTGGGGTTGTGCGGGGTGTTCAGCAGGATCGAGGTGGTCCGCGGTGTGACGGCCGCGCGCAGGGCGTCCACGTCGAGCCGGAAGTCCGGGGCGCGCAGGGTGACGGGACGGCGCACGCCGCCGGCCATCTCGATGCATGCGACGTAGGAGTCGTAGAAGGGCTCCAGGACGACCATCTCGTCGCCCGGGTTGACGAACCCGAGCACGGCCGCGGCGATCGCCTCGGTGGCACCGGCGGTGATGACCACCTGCGACAGCGGGTCGAGGTCGATCCCGTAGTGCCGGGCCTGGTGCTCGGCGACCGCGGCCCGCAGCTCCGGGACGCCGGGGCCGGGGGCGTACTGGTTGCGTCCCGAGCGGAGCGCCTCGACCGCCGCCTCGAGGATCGCCGGCGGGCCGTCCCGGTCGGGGAAGCCCTGGCCGAGGTTCAGGCTGCCGGTGCGCACCGCCAGCGCCGACATCTCCGCGAAGACGGTCGGCGCGATGGACCGAAGCCGACGAGCCATCCGGGGGCTCTGCGGGGCGCGCTCGGAGACCGGCATGGGCCGACTGTACGACGACCGGCCGCGCCCGCACCCGACCCGTCGCGTCGACACCGGCGAGGCGTCATAGGGTGGCGCGCATGACCGATCCGGACCTCGCCCGTGACGTGGACGCCTGCTGCCGGCTGGAGGGGCAGTTCACGCTCCGTTCCGGGCAGGTCGCGCCGGAGTACTTCGACAAGTACCTCTTCGAGGCGCAGCCCGCGCTCCTGGCCCGGGTCGTGTCCCGGATGGAGCCGCTGCTGCCGGAGGGCACCGAGCTGCTCGGCGGTCTGGAGCTCGGCGGGGTCCCGCTGGCCACGGTGCTGAGCGCCCGCACCGGGCTTCCGTCGCTGTTCGTGCGCAAGCAGGCGAAGGAGTACGGCACCTGCAAGCTCGCCGAGGGACCGGACGTGGTCGGGAGGCGGGTGACCCTGGTCGAGGACGTGATCACCACCGGCGGCGCCGTCCGCGATGCCACCCGCGCCCTGCGCGAGGCAGGTGCCGTCGTGGAGACCGTGGTCTGCGCGATCGACCGCAGTCCGGGGGGCAGCAACCCGCTGGCCGACGTCGGGCTCGAGGTCCGGGCGGTTCTCACCAAGCCCGAGCTCGATGCCGCCCGTGCTGCGGCCCGCTCCGGGAGCACCCCGGCATGACACCCGGGAGCGCCGACTACCTGACCGCCTGCGCCTCGGTGCTGGAGCTCCTCGGCCGGGTCGAGGTGGTCGACCGCTGGTCCGCGCCGAGCGCACTGGCCGAGATGTCGGTCGGAGCCCTGGCTGCCCACCTGGCCTCCCAGGTGCTCAGCGTGCATGCGGCTGTGACGGCCGGCACCGGCGCCACCGACGATGAGCCGGTCACGCTGCTCGAGCACTACGCCCGGGTGCCGTGGGCCAGCGAGGGGCTGGACGACGAGTCCAACGTGGCCATCCGTGACGGCGCGGAGCGGTCCGCCGGGGTCGGGCACGACGTGCTGGTCGCCGCCACCGCGACTGCGCTCGAGGACCTGGGCCTGGCCTTCGGCGCGTCACTCCCGGTGGGGCTCCCGCCGGCGATCCGGATGCCCTGGTGGCAGTGGTCGCTGTCGTTCGAGGACTTCCTGGTCACCCGGGTGATGGAGATCGCGGTGCACTCCGACGACCTCGCGGTCAGCGTGAACGTCGAGCCGCCGCAGCTCTCGGAGCAGGTGCTGGGACCGGTGCTGGCGCTGCTCGTGGGTGTCTCCCTGCGACGGCACGGTCAGTCGGCCGTCCTCCGCGCCCTCTCGCGCAGCGAGCGTGCTCCAGCGTCGGTCTCGGCCTTCTAGACCTAGACGGTGTGGTCCGGCGCCGGGGTGACCTGGGGCGGGTGCTGGGCGGTCTCGGTGCGGGCGTGGTCGGGCGTGGCGTCGCGGTCGGCGTGGTCGGTCGGGGAGTGCCGGTGACGCCACCACTCGACGGCGACCGGGATCACCGAGAACGCCAGGATGACGAGCATCGCCTTGTCGATGTTCTGGCCGAGTCCGGGGATGGTCGCCCCCAGGAAGTAGCCGGCCAGCAGCACCAGGCTCACCCAGAGCACCGCGCCGACCAGGCTCCAGACCAGGAAGCGCCGGCGCCCCATCCGGGTGACACCGGCGACCAGGGTCACATAGGTGCGGACGAACGGCACGAACCGCCCGATCACCAGCGCCTGGCTGCCGTGCCGCTCGAAGAAGGCGGAGGTCTGGTCGAGGTACCTCCGCTTCAGCACCCGCCCGTCGTGCTGACGCAGCGGCTCCCCGACCCGCCGGCCGATCTCGTAGCCGGCGGCGTTGCCGGCCACCGCCGCGAGGACCATCAGCACCAGGCACGCCAGCAGGTCGACGACCTCACCACCGGGGAAGACGTTGATCTTGCCCGTGGCGATGAACAGCCCCAGGGCGAACAGCAGGGTGTCCCCGGGCAGGAACGGGAAGAGCAGACCGCACTCGACGAAGACGATCAGCAGGCTCACCCAGAAGAACTCCGCACCGAACTGGGAGAGCAGCCAGTCGGGGTCCATCCACTTGATACCCAGCAGCATCGGCGTCACAGCGGTCATCAGAGTCACCGGTCCAGGATAGAGGGCCCACCTGTCCGGCACCTGACAGACGGCCGGTGCGGGTTGTGACCCGGCTGAGCCGGCTGGACCGGACTAGGCTGGACCGGTGCAGGACGACGAGCGGGCGCCGTACGACCCGATGCCGCACGGTCCCGCCGAGGTCGGCCTCGGACCCTGGGTGGGAGAGCTCCCGACCGGCTCGCAGTACGACGAGCGGCTGCTCGTCGAGGGGGACCGCCGCAACGTCGTGGACCGCTACCGCTACTGGTCGATGGCGGCGATCGTCGCGGACCTCGACACCCGGCGGCACGACTTCCACGTCGCGATCGAGAACTGGCAGCACGACTTCAACATCGGCACGATCGTCCGGACCGCCAACGCCTTCCTGGCCGGCGAGGTGCACATCGTCGGCAACCGGCGGTGGAACCGTCGCGGCGCGATGGTCACCGACCGCTACCAGCACGTGCGTCACCACGGCACGGTCGTCGAGCTCGCGGCGCACCTGCACGGGGCGGGCGCCACGCTCCTGGGCATCGACAACCTCCCCGGGTCCGCACCGCTGGAGACCACCGAGCTGCCGCGCGCGGTCTGCCTGCTGTTCGGGCAGGAGGGGCCGGGACTGTCCGAGGAGGCCCGCGCGGCCTGCGACGGCACCTTCTCGATCGCCCAGTTCGGATCCACCCGGTCGATCAACGCCTCCGCGGCCGCCGCGATCGCGATGCACACCTGGATCCGCCAGCACGCCGACCTGTCCGGGTCCTGGCGCGGCTAGAGTGGTTCGCGTTCCACCGGACCCCCCAGAAGCAGGAGAACGCTGATGCCCATCGCGACGCCCGAGGTGTACGCCGAGATGCTTGACAAGGCGAAGCGCGAGAAGTTCGCGTTCCCTGCCATCAACGTCAGCTCGTCCCAGACCCTGAACGCCGCGCTGGCCGGCTTCGCCGAGGCCGGCAGCGACGGGATCGTCCAGGTGTCGACCGGCGGGGCCGACTACCTCTCCGGCCCGACCGTCAAGAACATGGTCAGCGGCTCGGCGGCGTTCGCCGCCTACGCCCACGAGGTCGCGAAGAGCTACCCGGTGAACATCGCGCTGCACACCGACCACTGCCCCCAGGACAAGCTGGACGGCTTCGTCCGCCCGCTGCTGGAGATCTCGATCGAGCGCGTGAAGAACGGCCAGGAGCCGCTGTTCCAGTCGCACATGTGGGACGGCTCGGCGATCCCGCTCGAGGAGAACCTGCACATCGCCCAGGAGCTGCTCGAGAAGGCGGCCGCGGCGAAGATCATCCTGGAGATCGAGGTCGGCGTGGTCGGTGGCGAGGAGGACGGCGTCGAGGGCGGTGCGGGCGACAAGCTCTACAGCACCCAGGGCGACGCGCTCGACACCGTCGAGGCGCTCGGGCTCGGTGAGAAGGGCCGCTACCTGAC
>JBDTXF010000035.1:0-12313 GCA_040006355.1 Nocardioidaceae bacterium
GACCGTCGGCTTCAAGGTGGACACCGGCATCATCACCCATCCCGAGGAGCTGCTGGCGGCGTTCAACGACGAGATCGAGACACTGCGCCGACTGGCCCCGAGGCCCCTGACGGCTGTTTCTCAGCCTCGCCTGTGAGAGCGGGCCTCCGGGTCCCGGGGTGCCGTCGTCTCGAGCGCATGCAGGAGCGAGCGCTGCATCTGGCTCCACTGCCGGCTCCACGCCTGGATCGGCGCCAGTGTCCCCTGGAGGATCTCCAGCTCGCGGTCCAGGACGTCGAGCTCGGCGGTCAAGGCCTGGACGCTGAGGCGCTTGGCGTTCAGCTCGCCCACCAGCACATCGATCTCGTCCGTCATGTGCGGAAACTGCTCCACGACGCTCCTGAGTGAGAGCAGCATGCGGTCCAGCGACGCGAGGACCGGATCGGGGACCACAGCCCGCGCTCCGGCGCTCCCGGCCCGGGTGACGAGCTCGGTCACGGACCGGGTGCTGTCGAGGAACACCTCGATCGCCGACTGCAGCACCCCGTGCGACCCGGCCGGGGCGTCGTCGTCCTTCATCTCGCTGCTCCTGTTCCATCAGTGGCGTTCGCAACGATCCTGCCTCGCGTCAGCGGCATCCGGCAGTGCCACAAGTCCCGGTCTGCGCAGATCCTGCGCGCCGTACGGGTCGACGGTGCGCTCGGTGAGCTGCGCGGCCCGTTCACCGCAGCTCGGTCTTGAGGACCTTGCCCGTCGGGCCGTGCGGAAGGTCCGGGCAGAGCTCGATGATGCGGGGGTACTTGTACGCCGCGACACGCTCCCGCACGAACGCAGTCAGGTCCTCGGCGGTGAGGGTGACACCAGGAACGGGAATGACGAACGCCTTGATCTCCTCACCGAGCCGCTCGTCCGGGACGCCGATCACTGCCGCCTCGGCGACTCCCGGATGAGCGAAGAGCACCTCCTCGACCTCCCGGGGATAGACGTTGTAGCCGCCGCGGATGATCAGGTCCTTCTTGCGGTCCACGATGAACAGGTAGCCGTCACCGTCGACATAGCCGAGGTCGCCCGTCCGCATCCAGCCCCGCGTGAAGGCTGCGGCCGTGGCCTCCGGATCGTTGTAGTAGCCCTTCATCGTGTTCACGCCGCGGATGACGACCTCCCCGACGTTGTCGCTGCCGGGCGGTCGCACCTTGTCGTCCTCTCCCCAGATCTCGACATCGACACCCCAGATCGGCTTGCCCACGCTGTAGGGGCGACGCTCCTGGGCACTGATGTTGAACGTCGTCGTGGAGGCACTCTCGGTGAGTCCGTACCCCTCCAGGATCAGCACCCCGAACTTCTCCTCGAACGCGTCGAGGACCTTCGCCGGCAGGGATGCGCCTCCGCAGATCCCGATCCTGAGGGTGGCCACATCGGCATCGGTCGCATCGGCCGCCAACAGCGCCAGATACATCGTCGGCACTCCCTCGAACACCGTCACCCCGTCCCGGAGGATCGCCTCGAGAGCCTTCGCGGCATCGAAACGCGTCATCAGCGACATGGTCGCCCCGAACCTCATGCAGATGTTGAGCGAGCTGGACAGCCCGAAGACGTGGAACAGCGGCAGCGCGACGAGGATGACGTCGTCCTCACGGATCCCGAACAGCCGGCCAGGCGTGTCCGCGTTCATCAAAAGCTGGAAGTGCGTGAGCTCGGCACCCTTCGGGCGCCCGGTCGTTCCGGACGTGTAGATGAGCACGGCCGTGTCACCTGGGTCGCGCTGCACCATCGGTGCCGCGTCGTCCGGGTCGACGGGGGCGAACAACGTCCCGAAGGGCTCGCCGGCGGTTCCTGCCGGGGCTCCGGGCGACCCGACGACGTACAGCAGCTGCGAACCGGCCGCCTGGACTGCCTTCTCCGCCTCGCCGAGGACACCTGACCAGCAGATGAGCGCGCGGGCTTGTGAGTCCTCGAGCTGGAAGGCCACCTCGGGCGCCTTGAGGAGGACGTTCATCGGCACGACGACGCAGCCGGCCTTGACGATGCCGAAGTATGCGATGACGAACTGCGGGATGTTCGGAAGCTGCAGCGCGATCTTGTCTCCAGGGTCGAAGCCCCTCCCCCGCAGGCCGGTCGCCACCTGGTCCGAGAGCCGGTCGACCTCGCCGAACGTCAGCGACCCGCCGTCGAACAACAGCGCCGGCTTGTCGGGATTCTGCCTGGCCGACTCGCGAGCAAGATAGCCGATGTTGAACGTCATGAGATCCCCTTCGTCCCGACCAACCTACGCGGAGTCAGGGACCCGCAATGATGATGATCTCGGTGCCCGGTTCTCGGTCCGGGTCCGGCGAGGGTCAGCGCAGTCGCTGTGCCGCCTTGGCGATCAGGGCGACGACCGCCCTGGGGTGGAAGAACATCACGTCGTGCACCGACGTGATCGAGCCGATCCTGGCGCAAGACCGTGCTGGTCGTTGGGGGGTGGAGTCGGCTGACCGGGGCCCGATCGCACATCTACGTCAGATGACGTACGCGGTCCGACGGCGGGTCTTCCTACGGTGGCGGTGCCGCAACCGTAGGAGGTCACGATGAGCGTCTACTCGCCGACGAGGACGACCGGAGCCGACCAGGCCGAGCTGCTCGGACGGAAGGCGTTCTCCTCGATCGCGCTGGGCAGCTGGCCGGAGGCCTCCGAGGCGGCCGACGCCGCTCTGGCACTCGCGGACCTCGAGGGTCGGCCCGAGGCGGTTGCGCGGGGCGAGGCGGCGGCTGGGATCGTCGCCGCAGTGCGGGGTGATGCAGCGAGGGCCCGTGCACTGCTCGATCGCAGCAAGCGGGCGGCCCTGACGCACGGGATCGCCGGTCTGCTCGACGCGGTGCAGCTCGGTCGCGGCATCGAGGCACTCAGCGCCGACCGGTACGACGAGGCGTGGGCCCAGCTGCGCCCGCTCGTCGATGGCGAGTCGACGTCCTCGGCCTGGGTCAGGTTGGTCGCGGTCAGCTATCTGGCCGAGGCGGGCTTCCACTGCGGCAGCGAGCTGGCGGCCGGCAGGGCGCTCACGACGGTCGAGGAGCTGGCCCAGCTGTCATCGACGCCAGAGCTCCGAGGGGTGACGGCCTACGCGCGTGCGGTCACCCGGCGCGACGACGCGGTCGATGCGAGGTTCGACCGGGCGCTGGCCGACTGTCCCACCGACCGGGCCTTCGACCGGGCCCGGATCAACCTGGCGCGAGGGGTGTGTCTACGCCGCGAGCGCCGCGTGTCGGAGTCGCGGTCGCCGCTCCTGGAGGCGCTCGTTGCCTTCGAACGGCTCGGCGCGACGGCGTGGGCCGAGCAGGCGCGGGGCGAGCTGCGCGCGACCGGGTCGCGGCACGTCCGCCGTCAGCTCGGCGACGCCGAGGCCTTGACCGCTCAAGAGCTGCAGATCGTGAGGCTGGCGGCGGGGGGCATGTCGAACCGCGAGATAGGGCAACGCCTCTTCCTCTCGCACCGCACGATCGGCTCGCACCTGTATCGGGCCTTCCCCAAGCTCGGTGTCGCCACGCGGTCCCAGCTCCGGGACGTCCTCGCAGAGCTCGCTGACCTGGACGGCACACCGGTGCGCGTTGCCCGCTGAGATCGTCTCCGCGCCGGTTGCGGGCGACCTGCGAGGATGATCCCAGGATGATCTGAGGGGTGCCGCCGTGGGCCCGGTTCTGAGATCTCGGACGACGGTGGGGGCTGATCGCCATGGGCAGCGAGACTGTCGGACAGTCCCCGCCCCTGGTCGGACGTCAGGTCGAGCTGGCGAGGCTGCACGACCTGTTGGACCCCCGCCGTACGACGGGCGAGTGCCTGGTGGTGGTCGGTGAGGCCGGGGTGGGCAAGAGCGCGTTGCTGGACGGCGCGGTCGAGACCGCTCGACGGACGGGCTGGACAGTGCTGCGATCGCGAGGCGGACGCAGCGAGACCGAGCTCGCGTTCGCCGGTGTGCACCAGCTCGTGCACGGTGTCCTGGATCGGAGCGACAAGCTCCCTCCGGCTCAGCGATCGGCGCTGCACACAGCGCTCGGGTTGGCGTCCGACGGCGACGAGCCGACGCCCCTGCGGGTCGGCGTCACACTCGCGCGTGGGGGGTTGCCTCCGAGATCGCTGGCGCCCCTGCCACGGCTCGTCCTGGAGCCCCTCGGACCACGGAGCAGCGCCGCTCTCCTGGACACCCTGAAGATGCCTCTGCGAGGCCCCGACCGCCAAGCCGTGCTCTCCCAGGGGGCCGGGAACCCCCTGGCGCTCATCGAGCTGGCCCGCGCAGTGTCCACGTCGCCCAGCGCCGCCCTGCGCTGGACTGTCATACCGCTGCCCATCACCGACCGCCTCTACGAGGTCTACGGGGCCTCCCTCGCCGAGCTGCCGGCTCCCACTCGCTGGGCGCTTCTGCTGGCCGCGGTCGCGGACGCCGGTGACGGGGCCGTCCTCCGGGTGGCGACCGCCCAGGTGCCACCCGATGACTGGCGCCCTGCCGAGGACGCCGGCCTGGTGAGCGTGGACGCCGGCGTCCGGTTCCGCCACCCTCTGCTGCGGGCCGCTGTCTATCGCGCGGCGTCGACCAGCGATCGTCGATACGCGCACCAGGTCGCGGCCGACCTGCTCATCGACTACCCCGACCGTCGAGCGTGGCACCTCGCGGCCACTGCCGTGTCGCCGGACGAGGAGGTGGCTGTCCATCTGTCGGACAGCGCGCTCCAGAGCAGTCGCCGTGGTGCCTACGTCGAGGCGTCCCGGGCCCTCGAACGAGCCGCCGAGCTCAGCGCCGACCCCGGGGATCGAGTGCATCGGCTGTTGCAGGCCGCCGATGCCGCGATGCGAGCTGGCGACTCGGCCTGGGTTCGGGAGATCGTCGCCCGGGTGCACGACTCGACACAGGACCCCGCACTGCTCCGGCTCAGCGCTCATATCGAAGCCACCGCGCTCGCGACGACGCTCGACCACGCCTCCGCACGGCAGGCGCTACGCCACAGCATCCGCGTCTCACTCCCTGAGGACCCCCTGTTGGCGCTGTCGTCGCTCACGTCCGCAGCACTCGTAGCGCAGTTCACGGGGGAGGACTCGATTCGACAGGAGGTAGTCGGTCATGCCGCAGAGCTCGACCGCTCCCTGAGAGGGCATCCGGGCGAGGCACTGCCCGTCGTCTCGGCGGCTCGGCTGTGGATCCGCTCCGCGGTCGCACCGGTCGGGGAGCGAGACGCACTCGTGGCGGGTCTGCAGGACCTCCTGCACGACGAGGTCACGGACCCGGACGTGGCGATGATGCTGGGCGCCGCCGCGATGGTCCTGGACGAGACAGACACGGCAGTCCGTCTGCTCACCGACGCGGCGAACCGCGGCCGGGTGCATCGGCCGGGCTATGTGAGCGCCGCGACGCTCACCGGTCTGGCCTGGGTCTGCCTCGACCGCGGACGGTGGGACGAGGCACTGACGATCGCGAACGAAGGGTTCCAGATCGCGATGGCCGGGCGCCAGGAGATGCACATGGTCAACGCCGACACCGTCGAGGCCACCGTCGCAGCACTGCGCGGGGACGTCCGCGTCGCGCGAGACCGCATCACGTCCATCCTGGCCACCATGGATCCGGACGCGACGGCAGGGATCGCCGCCCGAGCCCGGCAGGCCTCCGCCCACGCGGCACAGGCCGCGGGGGATCACGCACTGGCCTTCCACGAGCTCACGCAGCTCTTCGGCGACGACGGCACTCCCACGCACTACCACCTGTCCTGGTACGGCCTGGCCGACCTGGCTGCCTCCGGGGTCCGGTCGGGCGCGACCGACCGAGCCCGCAGGATCATCGAAGGAGCGATGGAGCACGTCTCGGGACCGTTGCGCCCGCGACTGCGCCTTCAGGCGGACCGAGCCCGCGCCCTGCTGGCCGAGTCCGACGTGGCTGCCGAGGACTTCTTTCGCAGCGCGGTCTCGGGGTCGAGCCTGCACGTCCCGTTCGAGCTCGCGCAGGCGCGCCTCGACTTTGGCGCGTGGCTCCGCCGTCGGCGTCGGGTGATCGAGGCGCGCACCATGCTCGAGGCGGCACGCGAGCAGTTCGAACGGCTCGGCGCCGCGCCGATGCTCGAGCGCACGATGCTCGAGCTGCGCGCCTCCGGCATCAGGCACACCGAGCGAACCCCCGACCTCTTCGGGCAGCTCACCGCCCAACAGCAGCGGATCGCCCGGCTGGCGGCGTCCGGGCTGACCAACCGCGAGATCGGCGAGCGGCTGTACCTGTCGCCTCGCACCGTCAGCACCCACCTCTATGCGGTCTTCCCGGTCCTCCAGATCACCGCGCGAGCCCAGCTCCACGAAGTCGTGCCCGCTGAGGGTGGCCGAGACTAGCCGCCCTCAGCGGGGATCACGAAGGGGAAGGGCTCCTGGCTCCGGTGGAGGTCGGTGGCTCTCAGCCCGGTGGTGACCGCTGAGTTCGTGGCCAGGGAGAAGATGACCTCGGCGGCGTTGTCGGTCAGCCGACGGCCGTTGAAACGGGCGAACCCGAAGACGGCCTGAGATCCGACGACGTAGTGGAGCACGTCGGGCACGATGCGCTCCACCACGCTGTCGGCGTAGGCGCCGGGCCGGTCGGAGGTGCCGAGTCGCTCGACCGTGGACACCAGGAGCTCGGCGACCTCGGACCCGTAGGTCGCCGGGTCATCGGCCGGATGCGTCCCCTCGTGCGGACCGGGATCATCGCTCTGGACGGGACGGAAGAGCCGGCAGACCATGGGCAGCCCGCTGCGCCCGACCTGCCGCCAGCCGACCGTGTCGCTCGCCAGCCTGGTCGTCGCCCAGATGCCGATCTGCCGACCGATGGTGAGCCCGTCTGTCCCCAGGGGCACGGTGAGCACGATCGACCCAACCGTGGACCCGGCGAAGGTGTCCTCGGCGATCCCACACACCCAGCGAGTCAGGTCGACGGCCGCCCCGCGCCGTACGACGTCGTCAAGGTCGCGCAGCTGTCGCAGGTCGAGGAAGAACGGCTGGACCGCCCGGCCGGCCCAGACCTGACCGCCGTCCTGGGTGGCGAGGTGCCGACCCGTGCGCCCACGGGCGATCACCGTGCCGGTGGCCCCGTCGACGCCTGCACCGGCCGTGGTCAGGCGCTCGACGCTGTACTGCTGATGGTCGCCCTGAGTCGTGAGGAACGCCAGTCGGTAGGTGACGTCCTCGCGGTCGTGGCCGTCGAGGTGGATCTTGAACTCGTACCGGGCCGCCGGCTGGAACGGATCCTGCTTGTCGTGGTCTTCCCGAGGCGTGCCGAGGTTCATCAAGAGGACGGTGGTCGCACCGGCGTCGAAGACGTACAGGTCAGTGATGCTCAGCCGAGGGTCTCGGCGGGCAAGGGCGGGGTCGAGGCGGTGAGACATGTCCATGGTCATCAGAGCTCCTCCCTCGAGCGATGGCAGCAACCTAGCTCTGAGAGGTGGCGTCGGGCTTGGGTCGGATGACTGAGACTCGTCGCCTTCCAGTCACGGATTGGGTCACATGACTCAAGCCACGGCACTGCATCGCTTCCTAGCGTCGGTGGCGCAAGGTCTCACTCGATCTGACGGAGGATTCATGACGACAACGCTGGGCCGGCCGACCACTGACACGCACCACCCAGACGCCTATGAAGAAGTCATCGACAACCTGGACGCCAACTTCGGGACGGCCCCCACCCGACGTGCCGCGCACGCCAAGGGGGTGGTGCTCACCGGAACCTTCGAAGCGTCCCCGGAGGCAGCAAGCGTCACTCGAGCCGCGCACCTCAACGGCGGTCGGGTGCCGGTGGTGGCACGGTTCTCCAGCTTTCCCGGCGGTCTCTCGCATCCAGATGCCGCGCCCGAGTCGAACCCCCGCGGCCTGGCAGTCCAGTTCCGACTCGACGACGGATCGACGACCGATCTGCTCGCTCACTCGATCAACGGGTTCCCGGGACGTTTCGTGGAGGACTTCGTCGACTTCCTCGCGGCGATCGCGCCCGGCGGACCGGGACCGCAGGACTACCTGGCCGGCCACCCCGACGCCTCGGCGTTCGTCGATGCCATCCAGGCGCACGGTGTCCCGGCCAGCTTCGCCACGCTGAGCTACTGGCCGGTCAACGCGTTCTGCTTCCAGACGGCCGACGGCACCGAGAGCGTCGGCCGATACGTCTGGACGCCGGTGGCCGGCCTCCAGGTGCTCAGCGAGGAGGAGGCCACCACCACGTCTGAGGACTTCCTCACCGAGGAGCTGGGCACGCGGCTGGCCGATGGCGCCGTCTCGTTCGTGCTGGAGCTGCAGGTGGGCGAGCTCGACGACGTCACCGACGACGCCAACGCCCAGTGGCCGGCAGAGCGCAGGCGCGTCGAGCTCGGGACCCTGCAGCTGACGCACCTCGTGCCCGACAGCGTCTCCGCAGAGCAGGGACTGTTCTTCGACCCGGTCCGGCTCATCGACGGCATCACGTTGTCCGACGACCCGCTGCTGGTCGGTCGCACCCGGACCTACCCGCTCTCGCTGGCCCGCCGCCACAGCGGCGGCTGAGGCGCAGGGGGATGAGCCTGGTCAATGTCGCCGCCATCGTCGCGCTGGCTGCTGCTGCGCCGCTGGTGGCGCGATCCGTGCCCCGAGGGGTCGTGCCAGGGATCGTGATCGAGCTCCTCGCCGGGCTCATCGTCGGACCACATGGGCTCGGCTGGATCGCCCTCGACGATGCGAGCGACACGCTCGCTCTCCTCGGGTTGGCGTTCCTGTTCTTCCTGGCCGGCCTGGAGATCGATCTCGGCGCCATCCGTGGGCTGGTCCTGCTGCGGTCGCTCACCGCCTACGTCTGCGGCCTCCTCCTGGCGATGGCGGTCACGCTGACCCTCCACACCCTCGGTCTGGTCTCGTCACCCGTCCTGGTCGCCGTCGCGCTCTCCGCCACGGGTCTCGGGCTCGTGGTGCCGCTGCTGCGTGACGCTCGCTTGCTGACGACCCCGGTCGGACAGACCGTCGCCGCAGCGGCGAGCGTCGCTGAGTTCTCTGCTGTCGTCGTCCTCGCGCTCGGCTTCAGCAGCGGGCGCACACCGCTGCTGAACGTCACCCTGCTCGGACTGCTGGTAGTGATGGCACTGGTCGTGGCCGTCGCCGGGCGTCGACTGGGTGCCCGGGCTGCGGTGACGGGTCTGATCGATCGGCTCTCGAACGGCACGTCCCAGCTGCGGGTCCGGTTGAGCGTGGCGCTGGTCGTCGGGTTCGCCGCAGGGGCACAGCGCCTGGGACTCGAGGTCGTCCTGGGTGCGTTCTTCGCGGGCGGGATCCTCAACGTGCTTGACCACGGCATGCGCGACCGCGACTTCCGGGGTCGGCTCGACGGGATCGGCTACGGCTTCCTGGTGCCGGTCTTCTTCGTGGTGAGCGGCGCGAGGCTCGACCTGTCGGCGCTGAGCTGGTGGCCGGACGCAGTGGTCGTCGTCCCCCTGCTCGCTCTCACCCTGCTGGCAGCGCGAGGACTTCCGACGCTGGTGCTCGGTCTCGACCCGCTCGAGACGACCGTCGGAGCCGGGCTGCTCTTCGCCACGTCACTCCCCTTCATCGTCACAGCCGCCCAGGTCGGCCTGGATGACGGTCTCATCGACCCGGCGACCGCCGCGGCCATGACCACCGCGGGACTGATCGGGGTCTGCGTGTTTCCGGCCCTCGGGCTGCACCTCCTACAGACCGGGGTTGACTCCCCTGGTCGAACGCATCGGCACGACGCTCCGCTGATCACGGGGGCACCCCCACGAACGTAGCCCGGAACGGGTTGAGCTCGACCTCTGTCCTGGGCCGGGGAATCCCCACCCGACCCCGCATCAGCGAGTCGGAGTGGGTGGCGAACGAGAGCGACGAGAGCGGGGTGGACCGCTCTCGTCCAGGGCGAGCGCGCGGAGGTAGGCGGCATCGAGGTCGCCATGGCTCGCGCTTCGCCTCGAGAAGACTCATCTGGGCATCGACCTGTGCCACGGCGTGCGCGCCGTCGACGCGGATCTTGTTGGCGTCCTTGGAGTGAGGGCGGGGCGAGCAGGTCAGGTCGCACTTCGGGAACACTCCGTGGGTGCCCAGCTCCCACCGCTTCCAGAGCGTCAGCACCACGGTGGGGACCTGTCTGAGGATGAGAACGACTCGAGTCGGACACCCGTCGAGCCGAGGCCCCACCGGGTCGCCCCGATCACTGCGTCACGAGGTGGGAGACACCTCGGACCTGGCCAGCGGTCGCGGGACCTGCTCAGCGAGCCCGGGCTCTGCACCCACGACGGCCCACAGTCCGTCGGGAGCCGGCAGCATCAAGCCCGTGCGATCACCCGGGCGGAGCGTTGTCCCGAGACGCACCTCGACCGCGACTCTGGCGCGGGTCCGGGCGTCCGTGCGCTCCACGTCCACGATCACGTCCTGATGGGGGCCCGACTGGCGTATCTCCACCACCAGGCCGGTGGGCGTGCTCGGCGTGCTGTCGGGTTCGACGAGCGCGAGACGCTCCTTGCGGACCAGAAGTGTCGCTCTCCCGTGCACGTCGACGGAGCTGGGAAGCACCCCAGCCCCCAGGCATGAGTGATGGGCACCGGACTCCACGACCCCGGGCACCTCGTTGAACCCACCCACGAGCCGGGCGACCGCCAACGTGCTCGGCGTCGTGTAGAGCGCCTGGATCGTGTCGAACTGCTCGATACGGCCTTCGACGAGCACGGCGACCCGGTCGGCGAGGCCGGCCTCGTCGAGGTCGTGGGTCACGATCACGATCGTGGGGTCGAGTGCAGCGCGCACCTCACCCAGCAACTGATGCATGGACGCACGCAGGATGTTGTCGAGTGCACTGAAGGGCTCATCGAGCAGCATCACCCTGCGGCTTGCTGCCAGGGCGCGAGCCAGGGCGACGCGTTGCTCCTGGCCGCCGGACAGCTGCCGGGGCCTGCGCAGGGCGAGGTCGTCCAGGTGGACCAGGTCGAGGTAGCGCTGGGCGGCAGCACGGCTCTGCGAGCGGCTCCGACCGCGCAACCGGTCCGCGAAGGCGACGTTGTCCAGCACGCTCAGGTGCGGGAAGAGGTGCGGCTTCTGGAACATGACCGTCAGGTCGCGCCCCTCCGGCGGAACGCCCAGGACGCTCACGCCGTCGAGCAGCACGTCGCCGGATCGCGGCGGTTCCAGCCCGGCCGCGACCCTGAGCAAGGTGGTCTTGCCCGATCCGGAGGGACCCAGCACGGCGAGCATCTGCCCGTCCTGGACCTCGAGGTCGACCTCGGCAAGTGTCGGGTGATCCGCACCCGGGTGGCGATGGGTGATCGCCGATAGCCTCAGAGCCGCGTTCACGGCCGCACCGACGCCCTGCGACGCGCGGCCGCATAGGTGAAGACCGCCAGGGCCACCAGCGGTGGCAGGCTGGCGGAGATGGCCAAGGTCGAGGAGAGGGCGTCGTTGCCGGATCCGGCTGCAGCGGAGCCGATCAGCATGGGTGCGGTGACGATCTGGCCGCCACCGATGAGCAGGGTGACGGCGTAGTCGCTCCAGCCGACCAGAAAGGCGAGTCCGGTCGCGGTGACGAGGCCGGCGGCGGCGGCCGGAAGCGTGACTCGTCGCCGAGCCTGACCCGCACTGGCACCCAGGACCCGGGCCTGCTCCTCCAGGGCGGGGTCGAGTGCCAGGTAGGTGACCCGCATGGTGAAGGTGGTGTAGGGCAGCGCGAACACGCTCAGGACGAGGACCACGGCCACGTCCCCTGGAACCCCCACGCGCAGGATGACGACATCGAGGCCCATCGCGACCGCGAACGGTGCCAGCACGACCGGTCCGAGCAGGACGACGGACGGCAGGGCGGGTCTGCGCAGCAGCCGCCACCCCAGTGCTCGTCCCGCCATCACCCCGAGAGGCGTGGCGATCAGGGCGACCGCCACCCCGAGCAGGCCGGACCGGACCAACGCCGAGATGACGCCCGCATCCAGCGCCTCCTGCCAGCCGCGAAGGTCGAGGTCCTGCGGCAGCCGAGCCGTGCCGGACCACCGCGCTGCGCCTGCCCACAGCAGCAACGGGGTCAACGGGATGACCAACCACAGCACCAGCAGCGCCGGGACGACGGTGCGCACCGGCTGGCGCCAGGTGGGCATCCGCAGCGCTTCCAGCCGCTTCATCTGTCTGCCCCGAGCCGCCGCACCAGCGGGAGGACTGCGATGGCCGCAAGGAGGGAGAGCCCGGTGGCGACCACGGCTGCGGCCGCGGCCTGCGGTCGAGCGGCGATGTCGATGTCGGTGAAGAGGCGGTAGGCCATCACCGGGAGAGGCTCGGGGTAGGCGCGGCCCAGCAGGCGGGCGACCTCGTAGGTGCCGAGGGAGTAGACGAAGACGATGAGCGAGGACGATG
>JBDTXF010000036.1:0-12298 GCA_040006355.1 Nocardioidaceae bacterium
CGTCGGTGAGCGCCACGCACAGCAGCCTGGCCGGCGTCAGCGCGAGGTAGCGGTGAAGGGCCTCGACGGTCTGCTCGATGCTCGCGTCGTCGGGCAGCAGCCCTCGGGAGCGCACCTCGGCCAGCCAGGACTCGCGCTCCTCGTCGTCGGCGGCGACCTCCTCGGCGAGCGGCCGGGTCAGCAGGCCCAGCTGGTCACGCAGCCTCACGTGCTCGCCGGCGAGGTAGCCGGCCGTCGGGGGCAGGTCGTGGGTGGTGACCGAGGCCATGCAGAACTCCCGCCACCGCTCGGCGGGCAGCGGGTGCCCGTCGGAGTCGCGCTCGAACCACAGGATCGAGGTGCCGAGGATGCCCCGGGTCGCGAGATATTCGCGTGCCGAGGGCTCCACGACGCCGAGGTCCTCACCGACCACGACGGCGCCGGCCCGCTGGGCCTCCAGGGCGAGCACGCCGACCATCGCCTCGTGGTCGTAGCGCACGTAGGCACCCTCCGACGGCGACCTGCCCCCCGGGATCCACCAGAGCCGGAACAGCCCGATGATGTGGTCCACCCGGACCCCGCCGGCATGCCGCAGCACCGAGCGGATCAGGTCCCGGAACGGTGCATAGGCGAGCTCCTCGAGCCGGTCCGGCCGCCAGGGCGGCTGGCTCCAGTCCTGGCCGACCTGGTTGAAGGGGTCCGGCGGTGCGCCCACCTGGACCCCTGTCGCGTACGCCGACCGCAGCCGCCACACATCGGCCCCGCCCGGGTGCACGCCGACCGCGAGGTCGTGCATCGTCCCGAGCGACATGCCGGCGGTGACCGCCTTCGCCTGCGCGTTCTGCAGCTGCTCGTCGAGCACCCACTGCAGCCACGTCTCCAGCTCGACGTCCGCGGCGTGCGTGCGGGCGTAGGAGGCCACGTCGTCCGACGACGAGTCCTGCAGCCCGGCGGGCCAGGTGCGTGCGTCGTTGCCATGCTCCTGGGCGATCACGCTCCAGGTGGCGAAGTCCTCCAGGGCCCCGCCGTGCCGCCGACGGTAGGCGACGAGGTCGAGCTCGCGGCCGTCGCTGCGCGGGACGGCGTGCACCAGCTCGAGGGCGGCCCGCTTGGCCGTCCACGAGATATCGCGGTCGATCACGTCCGCGTCGTCGAGGCGCTGGTGGACCTCCCGGGCGAGACGGTCGACCTCGGCGCGTGCATCGGCCGGCAGGTCGGCGTACTCCGGGATGCGCTCGACGCGGAGGTAGAGCGGGTTGAAGAACCGGCGCGACGAGGGGAGGTACGGCGAGGGCTCCATCGGCGCGACGGGCTCGGCGGCGTGCAGCGGGTTGACCAGGACGAAGTCGGCGCCGAGCTCGGCCGCCGACCAGACCGCGAGGTCGGTGAGGTCGGTGAGGTCGCCGACGTCCCAGGAGCCGCGGGACCGGACGCTGTAGAGCTGGGCGGCGAACCCCCAGGCGGGCTGGGTGCCCATCCGGCCGGGCAGCCCGAGCCACGCCGGGGTCACCACCAGGGCGGCCTCGGTGGTGGCGTCCCCGGACCGGGCCCGCAGGGTGTGGTAGCCGAGCGGCAGGTCCTCAGGGACCTCGAAGGTCGCCTCGCCGACCAGCACACCGTCCACTCGTCTGGGATCGACGCGCCGGTCGACCTGACGCAGCGACCGGGCTCCGCCGGCCTCGAGCTCCACCGTGAGCTCGGCGGGGTCGCCGTGCGGGACGTGCACGGCCACGGTGCGGGGCTCGGCCTCTCGCACCACGACGCAGGACGGGAGCATCCGCCGCCACGGGGCCTCCAGGTGCCGCGCGAGCGCGGCGGCGGGATCGCTGACGTCGACCTCCATGGCGCTCAGCAGGGCGCCGACGGTGTCGGCGGGCACGTCGACCGGCCGACCGCGCCAGTCGGTGTAGTGGGTGGCGATCCCGAAGGCGTGGGCGAGCTCGTCGAGGGCCGCGGGGTCCGAAGTCACGCCCGCATCATTGCTCATCGGCGCCCCCTATCCTGCACGGCATGCGTGAGGACTTCACCGGCTACACGGCCGAGACCGCCCGGATGCGACTGCGGCCCTACGCGCTCGAGGACCTGGCTGCCTTCCACGACCTGCACGGGCGTGCCGACGTGGCGCGCTTCCTGCCCTGGGAGACCCGCGACGAGGCCGCCTCACGGCAGGCACTCGACCGGCACCAGAGCCTGCGGCTGAGCACCGTCGGCGACGGCGTGACGCTCGCCGGGTTCGACCAGGAGAGCGGCCTGCTGGTGGGGGAGTTCGTGCTGTTCCTGCGCAGCCTCGAGCACGGCGGCGGGGAGATCGGCTATGTGCTGCACCCGGCCTTCTGGGGCCGCGGCCTGGCCACCGAGGGCGGGCGCCTGCTGCTGGCGATCGCGTTCGAGGAGGTCGGGCTGCGCCGGGTGGTGGCGCGGCTGGACGCCCGCAACACGGCGTCGGCCCGGGTGCTCCGCCGGCTGGGGATGCGGCACGAGGCGCACCTGGTGCAGAACGAGCTCTTCAAGGGGGAGTGGGGCGATGAGGACCAGTTCGCGATCCTGCGCTCCGAATGGGCCGGCTGAGCTGTCGCGTGGTTCACAGGCCCGTTTTCACCCACCCGTCCTGGGTACCGGCGGGCATGGCTGACAACGACATCAAGTACACCGTCCCCGGCATGAGCATCGAGAGCTCCGTGCGGGTGATCGAGCTGCTGCAGAGCCGTCTGCACGCGCACAACGACCTGCATCTGACGCTCAAGCACGTGCACTGGAACGTCGTTGGCCCGCACTTCATCGCGGTCCACGAGATGATCGACCCGCAGGTCGACGCCGTGCGGGCGATGGCCGACGACACCGCCGAGCGGATCGCCACCCTGGGCGGGTCACCCAAGGGCACCCCCGGGTCGATCGTCGCCGAGCGCACGTGGGACGACTACAGCATCGGCCGGGCCACCACCCAGGAGCACCTCGGCGCCCTCGACCTCGTCTACCGCGGGGTGGTCGGTGAGTCGCGGGCGGTGGTGGAGGAGCTCGAGAAGCTCGACCCCGTCACCCAGGACATGCTGATCGGACACCTCGAGAAGCTGGAGCTGTTCCACTGGTTCATCCGCGCGCACCTCGAGAACGCCGGCGGCGAGATCGTCACCGCCGACAAGACCTCCGAGGTCGGTGCCGCGGACGCGGCCGGCTGAGGAGGCTCAGGCCGGGGCCAGGACCCCTGCCAGGGCGGGCATCCGGTCGAACAGCACGGCACCCGCGGCAGCGAGGTCCCCGGCCGGTGACAGCCCGCCCGCGAAGCCGTGCACGGTCATCCCTGCTGCGACACCCGCCTGCACGCCGTACACGCTGTCCTCGACGACCGCGCAGTCCGACGGCTCGATGTCGAGCGAGCGTGCCGCCTGCAGGAACAGGTCCGGCGCGGGCTTCCCGTGCTCGACATCACTGGCGCTGAAGATCCGGCCGGCGAAGCGGTCGAGCAGCCCGGTGATGCCCAGGGTCCGGTGGATCCTCTCGTGCGTGCCGCTGGAGGCGACGCAGAACGGGACGCCTCGTCGGTCCAGGTGGTCGAGCAGCTGCGGGACCCCGTCGACGGCGGTCAGCTCACGCTCGAAGGCGTCGTGCAGCTCGGCGGTGATCATCTCGTCGAAGCGGCGGCACAGCTCCGGCCCGAGGCGCTCGGTGACGGCGGCCAGCTGGAACGCCGATGAGCGACCCATCCACCGGGCGACCACCTCCTCTGTGGTGTGCGGCCACCCGAGCTCGGTCAGCACGCGCGCCTCGACGCCGACGGTCAGCCGCTCGGTGTCGACCAGGACCCCGTCGCAGTCGAAGACCACCAGGGCTGGAGCGCTCATGTGTTCGCCCCCCGCGCCGACACCGGCCAGGACGACCCGTCCGCCAGCACCAGCTCGTCGACGAGGTTGACCGCGGCACACACGTGGTTGGGTACGACGCGCAGCCGGCTGCCCGGTGACGGCAGCGGTGACCCGTCCCAGGCCACGACCGCGTGGTGCTCGGAGAGCAGCGGGATCCGGGCGTCGGGATGGTCCGGCAGTCTCCCGTGCCCGGTGGCGTAGGCCGCCCGGTCCGCTCCCAGCACCTTGCTGCCGGCGTCCAGCACCACGTTGCCGCCGGCCAGGCTGACGACCGTCGCCACGCAGCTGAGCGCGACCCGGTCGGGGGTGGTGCAGCCGAGCTCCCACTGCTGCGCGTCGCCGAAGACGTAGACCCCGGGCCGCATCTCGGTGAGCACATCGGCGTCGACGTCGGCGGCGCTGGTGGTGGCGCCGCCGCTGACGACGCGTGCCTCGATGCCGTGCGCCGCCAGCGAGGCGACGGCTGTCCGCAGCGCCGTCGCCTCCTGGCGGGCCACCTCCTGCGCGGCCCCCACTGCATAGCTGTGCCCGGGGAACGTGAAGACCCCGCGCACGTCGAGTCCGGCCCTGTCCGCGCTCTCGGCGAGCGCGCCGGCGTCGGCCGGGCGCACCCCGGTTCGGTGCTGTCCGCAGTCCACCTCGAGGAGCACCGCCGTGCCGGGCACCTGAGCGGCCAGCGCACGGGCACCCTCGACCGAGTCCACGCCGACGGTGAGCATGGCGCGCTCGGCCACGGCCCGCAGCCTCGCCCCCTTGGCCCGGTCCACCCACAGCGGGTAGCCGATGAGCACGTCCTTGCAGCCCGCGGCCGTGAAGACCTCCGCCTCCGCGACGGTGGCGACGGTGAGACCGGTGGCGCCGGCGTCGAGCTGCAGCCGGGCGATCTCGGTGCTCTTGTGGGTCTTGGCGTGCGGACGCAGCGCCAGTCCCCGCTCGCGCGCGAACCCCGCCATCGCCTGGACGTTCGCGCCGAGCACGTCGGCATCCACCAGCAGGTAGGGCGTCGGACGCGCCAGGAGCGGGTCAGGCACCGCGGAGGACCACTCCGAGCAGGGCGACCAGGACCATCCCGGCGACGGGTGGTGCGGACCTGAGGTCGGTGCGCAGCCGCTCGTTCAGCCCGCGTCCCAGGAGCCACACGGTGAGTGCGTCGACGGCCCCGCCGGCGTACGTCGCCACCGGGCCGGCGGGCCTGCCGAGGTCGAGGCGCAGGCGCAGCCGCAGGTGGCTGCCGGCGCCGCCGGGCCCGGCCGGGGTGAGCACCAGCGCCCACGTCATCCGCACCGGTGGCCGCTCGACGTCCCGGCGGGGACGTCGTGGGCGCTGCGACCAGTACACGAGGTGGTGCGGCCGCTCGATCTCCAGCACCTCGAAGGTGGGGTCGCCCGGTCCCCAGTCGGGGATGCTCTGGCCCACCGTCAGGCCGAGCCACCGCAGGTCGACCTCGCGAAGAGCCCGTCGACCGGTTGGGACGAGGCGCTCGATCGACCTCGGGAGATACCAGCCACCACGCTGCTTCCCGAGCTGCTCCAGCCAGGGCCACACCTGCTCGGGGGAGGCGTCGAGGGTGACCTGGCGGTCCATCACGGGGTCGGCTCCGGGCAGCACGCCGTCGCCCGGCAGCGCGTTCACCCGATCGGCACGAGGGGGTGGATCGCGATCTCGCCACCGAGGTGGTCGGCGGCCACGCCCAACGCGGTCGCGATGTCCTCGGTCTGCATGTGCGCGTCCAGCGCGGCCTGGTCCCGCCAGGTCTCGACGGTCACGAAGGTGCCGGGGGCCGCCGCGGACTCGAAGAGCTGGTAGGCGGTGCACCCGTCGTGGTGCCGGCTGGCCTCGGCCAGCGTGCTCAGCGCCGCGCGGATGGTGTCCTCGGAGCCCGGCTTGGCGGGGATGAGGGCGACGACCTGGAGATCTGCCATGGGGGTGCTCCTGGAGGGTGTGGGACCACGGAGTGGTGCTGGGACCGACACCGTAGCGGGTTCTGAGAAGGCGAGATCCCTTCAGGCGGTGACTTCTCAGGACCGTTGTCGCGAAAGCGCCACCGCACGGGCGGGGGGCTCCTACTCTGGACAGACGACAGGGTCTGGACGGCCCTGGCGTCTTCACATGAGCGAGCCGTCAGGGGTCACCGCATGCGCTGGGGTCGGAAGTCAGGCAGCCGCAACGCCTCGAGCGACTCGCGGCGTCAGCCCAAGGACGAGGCGACCGGCCTGCTGACCTATGCAGCCTTCCTCCACGAGTGCTCGGACGCCCTCGCGGCCTGGACCGCGCACGGCATGCCGGCCGAGCCGGCGGTCCTGCTGGTGGACCTCGAGGGCGTGGGGGAGGCCGTGGAGTCCGAGGCGCACGCTGCGGCCGACGAGCTGATGAGCCAGGTCGCCACCCGGATCATCCGCGAGGTGGGCTCGCTCGGCGTCCTGGCCCGGATGTCCGACCGCGAGCTGGGCGTGCTGTTCCCGGACCTGTCCGGTCCGGCGGTCGCGCTGGACCTGGCCTACCGCATCATCACCGCGCTCAGCAGTCCGATGGCACTGAGCAGCGAGAGGCGGGTCCAGCTGACCGCCAGCTGCGGTCTGGTGACCCGCGACTCGGTCCCTGCTGACGCGAGCGCCCCGGACCTGCTCCGCGGGGCCGGGCTCGCCGTCCGCGAGGCTCGCCGCAGCGGGCGCAACCGCATCGAGGTCTGCACCCCGGAGATGATCGCGGTCGCCGACGAGACGTTGGCGATCGGCAAGGACCTGCGCCAGGCCCTGCAGCACAACGGGCTGGGGGTCTGCTACCAGCCTGTGGTCGACCTGACCAGTGGCACCATCCTCGGCTTCGAGGCCCTCGTGCGCTGGAGCCACCCGGTGCACGGTCCGGTGTCACCCGCCCGGTTCGTGCCCGTCGCCGAGCAGTTCGGGCTGATCTCCGAGCTCGGCCGGATGGTGCTGTCCACGGCGAGTGCCCAGGTCCAGAAATGGTCCACCACCTTCGATCTGCCGCTCGACGTGCACGTCAACGTCTCCGGTGTCGACCTGGCTGACGACTCCTTCGTCTCGATGGTGGCCGAGTGCCTCACCACGAGCGGCCTCCCCGCGGCGCAGCTCGTCCTCGAGGTCACCGAGAGGGTCGTCGAGCAGCACCTCGACACCGCGCGTGCCCGGTTCGAGGGTCTGCACGCCCTCGGGGTCCGGGTCGCCCTCGACGCCTTCGGGACCGGGCGCTCGGCGCTCACCTATCTGCAGTCGCTGGCAGTGGACATCCTCAAGGTGGACCGCTTCTACCTCGACAGCATCGACGCGGGCAACACCGGTGACGCGCGTGCCGACGACGTGCTGCGCGGTGTCATCGGGCTCGGGCAGGCGCTCGGCATGACGGTCTACGGCGAGGGCATCGAGGATGAGGAGCAGCGGCTGCGCCTGCTGCGCAACGGCTGTCTGATCGGTCAGGGCTACCTGTTCGCCCGCCCGCTTCCCACCGAGGACGCCTTCGCCCTGCTGCGGACCCAGGCGACTCCGCTGACCGCCCTGTCGCGTCGGTTGGCTGCTGCGGACCCGGCGACCACCCCCTGACCCGGTGCGTGTCGCCCACCTCGTGCCCGCGAGCCGCGAACGTCCCACGGCAGCGGCGTGGTCCCATGTCCCTGTGCCGAACCCGCGCGGGCCGTCTCCTGTGTCGTCCCTAGAGCCAGACCGCAGTGTGCTTCCTGTGGAGGTGCGCACCGCGACCTCCGACTCACGGGCCACCGTCGCCGAGACCGCGAGTGGGCTGCCAGGCCACGAGGCCTTCGCCCGCGAGCCGATCCGCCCGGTGCGCCCACCGGCCGGCGCGCCGAACGTGGTGGTGGTCCTGGTCGACGACATGGGATTCGGCGCCTCCAGTGCCTACGGCGGTCCGTGCCGGATGCCGACCGCAGAACGGCTGGCCGACAGGGGAGTGCGCTACAGCAGGTTCCACGTGACGGCCCTCTGCTCGCCGACCCGGCAGGCCCTGATGACCGGGCGCAACCACCACTCGGTCGGCATGGGTGTCACCTCGGAGATGTCCACGCTCGAGCCCGGCTACACCGGCTACCGCCCCGCCAGTGCCGCGACGCTCGCCCAGATCCTCGGTGGCAACGGCTACAGCACCGCGGCCTTCGGCAAGTGGCACCAGACCCCACCCGTCGAGGTGACCGCCTCAGGCCCCTTCACGCGCTGGCCCACGGGGGAGGGGTTCGACACGTTCTACGGCTTCATGGGCGCGGAGATGAACCACTGGTACCCCCAGCTCTACGCCGGCACCACGCCGGTCGAGCCGGACCCGGCCCCCGACGACGGCTACCACCTCACCGAGGACCTCGTCGACCACGCCGTGGACTGGGTGCGCACCCAGCAGGCACTGACCCCGGACCAGCCGTTCTTCACCTACCTGGCGCTCGGCGCGACGCACGCGCCCTTCCACGTCCCGGCCGCATGGCGTGACCGCTACGCCGGCCGCTTCGACGAGGGGTGGGACGTCCAGCGTGAGACCACCCTGGCCCGCCAGCAGGAGCTGGGCATCGTCCCGGAGGGTGCCGAGCTATCGCCGTGGGCGAGCGGGGTGCCGCACTGGGACGAGCTGGACCCGGCAGCACGACGGGTCGCGGCACGGTTCATGGAGACCTACGCGGGCTTCGCGGAGCACGCGGACCACCACGTCGGCCGCCTGGTCGACGCCCTCGAGGACCTCGGCGTGCTCGAGGACACCCTGGTGCTCTACCTCCTGGGGGACAACGGCGCCTCCGGGGAGGGCGGACCCGAGGGCACCTTGCGCGAGCACCTGCTCGGTCACGGGTTCGCCGACGACGTCGATGCCATGGACGCGGTGCGCGACACGTTCGGCGACGACACGACCTACGGCATCTACCCGGTGGGCTGGGCGCTGGCGATGAACACGCCGTACCAGTGGACCAAGCAGGTCGCCTCGCACTACGGCGGGACCCGCGACGGGCTCGTGGTGCACTGGCCCGGCGGCATCGAGGCCAGGGGAGTGGTGCGCCACCAGTGGCACCACGTGATCGACATCCTGCCGACGGTGCTCGACGCGGCCGGTCTGCCGCAGCCGGCGTTGGTCAACGGCGTGACGCAGCAGGTCATCGAGGGCACCAGCATGCGCTACTCCTTCGACGACGCGGAGGCGCCGGAGCGCCGCACCACGCAGTACTTCGAGATGATCGGCAACCGGGGTATCTATCACGACGGCTGGACGGCGGTGACCCGGCACGGCACGCCGTGGCTGATGGTCGATGGAGGTGACCGGCCCTTCGAGGACGACGTCTGGGAGCTCTACGACACGAGGACCGACTGGACACAGGCCCATGACCTCGCCGGTGCGATGCCCGAACGGCTGCAGGAGCTCCGCGAGCTGTTCGTGATCGAGGCCGGCCGGCACCAGGTGTTCCCCCTCGACGACCGGGTCACCGAACGTGAGAACCCTGCTGTGGCAGGGCGTCTGGACCTCCACCACGGTCGCACGTCCATCGTGCTGGGCCCGCGCACCGGGCGGCTGACCGAGGAGGCCGCACCCAACGTGAAGAACCGGTCGCACACCATCACGGTCGGGCTGGAGGCCACCGGGGGGAACACCGGGGTGCTGGTCGCCCAGGGCGGTCGCTTCGGCGGATGGTCGTTCTACTGCGTCGACGGCCGACCGACCTACGCCTACAACTGCTACGGGCGCGACCTGACCACGGTGCGAGCGGACCGGGTGCTCGCCCCGGGACCGCATGAGGTGTCGATGCGGATGGACTACGCCGGGGGTCCTCCCGGTGACGGTGCCGAGGTGTCCCTGATGGTGGACGGTGTCGCGGTGGGCTCCGGCTCGCTGGCCGCGACGACCGCCTACTACTTCGCGTTCGACGAGACCCTGAACGTGGGCGTCGACAGGGGGTCCCCGGTCACCGACGACTACCCACCGCTGCACAACGGCTTCCAAGGCACCATCCACTCCGTGCGCTTCGACCTCGACCCCGAGGTGGAGCTCGGCCCCGAGGTCCGGCGCAGGGTCACCACGCTGCTCCACGACTGAGCGGGCACCGCGGCAAGTCGCTGCTCACTGGTCGTGGAGCGTGAACAGCGAGACCACCAGCCCGACCAGGGAGAGCAGCAGGACCAGCGTGCCGGCGATCGGGATGGCGCTCGGCTCGTCGGCCAGCGAGCTCAGGTAGGCCACCGAGGCGACCAGCCCGACCGCCGACACCAGGGCCACCCCGCCCGCGCCCTTCGACCGCGGCGTCAGCTGCATCCATCGGGTGGTGCACGCGACCACCGCCGCCGAGGCGGTCACCATCACCACCACCGTGACGACGCGCATCGCATCCGGCACGGCGACGAAGGCGATGAACGCCGCGAGCGCGACGGCGGTCGCGATCCGGGCGTTGCGGACGGTGAGCAGCGGGGTCGAGGTGTCCATGAGCCCACTGTGGCCCCGCGACGCTGGTGTTGTCCTGAGCACGGATACTCAACGAGTCTCGCGAAAACCGGCTGTCGCGCGCTGGCGGGCTGGTCTGCTCGCCGTGGAAGGCGTGGTCTTCGTCAAGGAGGTCGACCGGCGCGGTGCCTGCCAGGACAGTGCTGCAGGAGCTGCGGGACCGGCTCAGCCCGCACGTCGTACGGATGGGGGAGACGAGCGACCTCGGCACGGGGTGCTCAGACGCCAGACAGCACAGGCGATCATGCACCCGGTGCACCTCGGATCGGCCATCACGGGTGCCGGCGCGCAGGCGCTCGTGCACGGCCTGCGCGACCTGCTCCCGACGACGACGGGTGGCGAGCAGTCTTGAAGGTGGAGCGGGAGGGGTCGGGGGAGCGGGGAGGGTCGGGGGAGAAGGTCGCCTTCGTGCGGATGGGCCGCCCCCATGGTTCGGTCAGTAGTCGTGCAACGCGTCTTCCAGGAACCGCCTGAGGATCGCGACCACCTCCTGCGAGTCCGCGGTCACGAGGTCTTCCAGCCACCGGGTGGCCGGGTGGTCGGACCGGGTCACCCGCACTCGGATCTGGTCGCCCTCACGCCATGCGCGAGCAACGAACACCCCACGTTCGTCATGCAGATTCACATCTACAGCCTGCATGCGGAGCGTCTCACGAACGTCTAGGCGTGCGTCACCGGATGCACGAGTCGTGTCAGCTGGGGGGTGGGACTGACGCCGAGCTCCCGCTGCACGGTGCCGCGGAATCGCTGATACTGGCGGATCGCAGCGGCAAAGTTCCCTTCGGCGATGTGGATCTCGATGAGCACCCGCTGTGCGCTCTCCCGGTATGGCTCGAGGTCGACGGCGTAGATCGCGGCATCCAGCGCGGCGAGGTAGTCGCGGCGACCACGGTGCCAGCGGGCGAGCGACTCCAGTCCGTGCAGGCGTGTCTGGTCCCACTGCTCCCGGCTCAAGACCAGCCAGTCGTCGCACCAGCCGGGCAGCAGGTCCAAGGCCAACCGGTCCACACGCGGCACGACCTCCGGAGCTGCCCCCTCGTCCGCCAGTAGCGCGTGCACGCGCAGCGTCTGCTCTCCCACGTCGGACACGACGGAACCGTGCAGCCTGACCCGGGTCCGGGACGACTCAAGCACGTCCGGCATTCCGGCGCGTCGGATACGCCAGATCACCGAACGAAGGTTGGCTGACGCGCGTTGCCGCGTCAGGTCTGGCCACAAGAGCTCCTCGACGGTCGAGCGATCCGTGCCTGCCGGCCGGAGAGTGAGCATCGCAAGCAGGCGAGCGGCGGCGGCAGGGACCGGTTGCGGGGTCCCCCCAGCGAGCAGTGCGAACTGTCCCAGGAGCTCAACTTGGACATCGGCTATCGGACTGGACACTGCTCACCCCTTCGTTGCCGCATTCGCCGGACACATCAGCGGGGTGGTGCTCCTCGAAGGCGGACGCGGGTATGTCGTCCGCTCTCGTCGCTCGTGGCCCCCGCACGAGTTGGCGAACTCCAGACTGGCATAGCCATGTGCGTGTGGCGTCTGTCAATTGTGTGCCGAGACGTTTCTTTACCGTCGCGGTCCCGTCGAAGCCGCGCCCGGGGCCCACATGCTGGACCGGTGTCCACGCGTCACCCCGCCACACCATCTCCGCTCACGGGGGCGGCCACCGTCCCAGGATCGACGTGGTGGCCGGTCGGCGCGGCAACGCGACGGTGTACGGCGATGGCGTCCGAGGGGTGACGGCGCAGCCACGGCCCGCTCCGAGGCTTCCGGTCTGACGACTGGAAGGCGTGATCACCATGGCAAGACGGGCGCTCCTGGTGGGTCTCGACGTATACCCCGACCCGCGGAACAACCTGAACTCCTGTGTCGCAGACACGCTGGCCTTCAAGGTCATGTTGCAGGACGACTTCGGGTTCGATCCCGCAGCCATCACCCTGCTGCACAACCAGGACGCCACCCTGGCCAACGTCCGCACCGGGCTCGACACGCTGTTCGCCGGGGCCCACACGGGTGACCAGCTCGTGTACTTCGAG